>JAYTBL010000715.1:0-33570 GCA_043736975.1 Polyangiaceae bacterium | reverse complement strand
GGCGTATATCACCCCGAGGGGCGCGGTGGGAGGCACACTTTTGGACCAATCGGAAATTGTAGGATATATGCCTGTGTACGACAAATTACCCACACTTGGCAGTCCTACAAAGACACTGCCCAGTTGAGTGCCACGCACGTGGTTTCCCGGCTCAGCGTCTGCCGGAGTCGGTAGCGGGCCATCGTCATCCGGCCCGACAAGCTGCGGCCCGCGCGGTTCGGCAGGAAGACGATTCCCATCCAGAACAGGTCCATTGTCGGTCTCCGGTGGGCCTACGGGAGCGGCGCAAGCGCCGAGGATCGACGAGAGTGCGAGCCCCGCAAAAAAGTATCTAACACCAACGCAATTCATCATTTCAGTCTCCGACTTTCTCTTTCATTGTTCTCGCAGAGTGTTTACGCACCGAGCCGGATGTGGGGTGGTGCCCAACTGACCAATTGCTGAATCGGCGTCCGTATCTGGTGCCTCGGTGTCTGACTTCGGTCAGCAACTTGAGCGCAAGAGAATCGTGCCGCTGATCAAGCGCAACATTGCAACCCGAGGCCCCGCCCATGGCGGACCCGGTCGGTCACAACGCGCGGACGGGCATCGGCCTGATGAGGCGGACTTCGCTCGTAGAGCTACCTGGCTAGCTAGTTCTCGTCCCAGAACCAGAAGTGCGCGGAGTCACAGGGGAATATTTGTATAGCGCATGGAAATAGAAGCATCGGAGCCCTTGTTTTCTCGGTGAATCGCCAAACCCACCTCGAAAACCAGGAACTCCGATGCGTCGAAAAGTAGCCCAACAGCTCGGTCTTGTCACCGCTCCCACCGACCATGTCCGAGCCCGCGAGCTCGCCATGATGAGCGCCGTGCTGGACGGCGTGCCGCGCGCGGTCGCGCTGGTGCACCGCGATCTGGTGAGCGGTGGCGGCCGGGTCGATACGGGGCGCGAAGCGATGACCGCGGAGCAGGTTCTTCGCGCGCTGATCGCCAAGCAGCGGTTCGGTTGCAGCTACGAGGAGCTCGCGTTCCTCCTCGCCGACTCGAGCAGCGTCCGTGCCTTCTGCCGGGTACCGCTCTCGGCGTCGCCTCCGACCAAGTCGACGCTGCAGCGGAACATCAAGCGCGTGACGGCGACGACGTGGGAGCAGATCAACGGGCTCGTCATCGCGGATGCGCTCACGAAGAAGATCGAGACGGGGCGGACGGTCCGGAGTGACTGCACCGTGGTCGAGACGAACATTCACGAGCCGAGCGACTCGAGCCTGCTGTGGGACTGCGTGCGCGTGCTCGTTCGTCTGATGACGAAGGCGAAGGAGACGTTCGGCACCTCGTTCAACAGCCGGCGCCGTCGCGCGAAGCGTCGTGCGATCGGCATCCTCAACGCGAAGTCGAAGGAGCATCGAACGGCGCTCTACCGAGACCTACTCAAGGTGACCGCGGAGACGATGGCGCAGGCCAACAGCGTCCTCGTGCAGCTCCGCGACGTCGCGTGCTCCGACGTCCGTGAGATGCTGGTGGTGTTGTCGATCGAGCAGGGGATCAAGGACGTTCTCGAGCACGGCGCGCGCGTGGTGGACCAGACGGAGCGGCGCGTCCTTCGCGGCGAATCGGTCCCGGCGACGCAGAAGATCGTGTCGATCTTCGAGCCGCACACCGACATCATCATCAAGGACCGACGCGACACGTTCTACGGACACAAGATCTGCCTGACCAGCGGCGCCAGTGGCCTGGTGCTCGACGTCGTGGTGGAAGAGGGCAATCCATCGGACTCGACACTCGCGTGCAGGACGGTGGCGCGCGCCACGTCCGTGCTCGGGCGCGTCCCGAAGCAGGTGAGCTTCGACGGCGGCTTCTCGTCCAAGGCCAACGTGGCAGACATCAAGGCGATGGGCGTGGCCGACGTCGCGTTCAGCAAGCACCTCGGCCTCGAGGTGACCGAGATGGCGAAGAGCCGCTGGGTCTTCCGCAAGCTGCGGAACTTCCGCGCCGGCATCGAGGCAGGCATCTCCTTCCTCAAGCGAACCTTCCGTCTCGACCGCTGCAACTGGAGCGGCGTGGAGTCGTTCGGCGCGTACGTGTGGGGCAGCGTGCTGTCCTGCAACGTCCTCATCGTCGCGCGCCATCTGCTCGCGACGTAGAACCTGCCGCCACGCCGACCCCCGAGCGGGCCGCACTCAGCGGTCAAGGCCGCGGTCCATCCGCCGTCGGCGAATGTGCATGCAGCATACATGCAAACCGCTTCGGCGAACGAGTCGCGCGCGGGACCATGGCTCCAAAAACCCACGAATCCTCCGCGAATTCTGGGTTCTGGGACGAGAACTAGTTAGGTAGATGTGTTGAAGCGCCTCGAGCGGCGCGCCGGGCAGCTCGCTGCGTTGGGTCATCCCACGCGCCTCGCGCTGCTGCGCGCGATCGTCCAGCGCGGCCTCGAGGGGACCACGACCGACCTCCAGATCGCGCTCGAGATCCCGTGGACCACGCTGAGCCACCACCTCGATCGCCTCGTGGAAGGCGGCCTCGTGGCGACGCGGCGCGACGGGAAGTTCGCGTACCACACCGCCGAGTACAAGGCGCTGCGGGCGTTGACGGACTATCTCTGGGAGGACTGTTGCAAGCACGGTGGGGGCTGCTCATGAGCGCGAAGACCGCGCCGGTCGTGTCGACGCACGCCCCGCGCATCCTGTTCCTCTACGGCTCGCTGCGGGCGCGCTCCTACAGCCGGCTGCTCGCCGAGGAGGCGGCGCGCATCATCACCGCGATGGGGGCCGAGACGCGCTTCTTCGATCCCCGCGACCTCCCCCTCGCGGACGCGGTACCGGCGGACCATCTCAAGGTCGTCGAGCTGCGCGAGCTGAGCACCTGGTCCGAGGGTCAGGTGTGGACCTCGCCCGAGCGGCACGGCGCGATCACCGGCATCCTCAAGAACCAGATCGACGGGATCCCCTGCCGATCGGCGCGGTGCGGCCCACGCAGGGGCGCACGCTCGCGGTGATGCAGGTGAGCGGCGGCTCGCAGTCCTTCAACGCCGTCAACACCATGCGCCTGCTCGGGCGCTGGATGCGGATGTTTACGATTCCGAACCAGTCGTCCGTCGCCAAGGCGTACGAGCAGTTCGAGGAGGACGGCCGGATGAAGGACTCCGCCTACCGCGATCGCGTCATCGACGTGATGGAGGAGCTCTACACGTTCACGCTCCTCCTCCGTGATCAGGTCGACTACCTGACCGATCGCCACAGCGAGCGCAAGGAGGCTGCAGAATGGCTGGTCGCGGAGACCGCGACCAAGGCGCAATCGTGAACAGGAGGGTGCGATGAAGGGTCTTCTTTTTGTTTGCGTGGCCAACTCGTCCCGCAGCCAGCTCGCCGAGGCGCTCGCGCGGCGGCACTTTGGCGACCGCGTTCGCGTGCAGAGCGCGGGCAGCGAGCCAGCGCGCGTGAATCCCTACGCCGTGGAGGTGGCAGCCGAGGTCGGTCTCGATCTCTCGAGCCACACCTCGAAGTCGGTGGACACCATCGACCCCGCGACGGTCGACACCGTGATCACGCTCTGCGCCGAGGAGGTCTGCCCCGTGTTTCTCGGCAAGGCGCACCGACTCCACTGGCCGCTGCCCGATCCCGCGAGCGCCGACCCTTCGCTGACCCCGGGAGCGATGCGAGAGCGGTTTCGAGCGACGCGCGCGGCGATCGAGACGCGTCTGCAAGAGCTCGAACCCTAATTTCCACAAATCCCGAAGAAGCGGTTGACGCCATCCTTCGAGAGATCTAGAAATAACGCGTGGTCGACAAGCTCGAACGACATTCCGATCAGCTCGGCGCGCTCGGTCATCCGATGCGGCTGCAGATCGTTCGCTTCGTCGTCAAGGCGGGCCACGAGGGCGCGGCTGCGGGCGCGATCCAGGCCGCGCTCGATCTCCCCGCTTCCACGCTCAGCTTCCACCTCAAGCGGCTCGCGCAGGCAGGGCTGCTCGCAACGCGCCAGGAAGGGACCTTCCTCTTCTACTCCGCCGACTACACGGCGCTCCAGGCGCTGACCGACTACCTCTGGGAAGACTGCTGCAAAGGCGGCACGAAGGCGGGCTGCTGCTGAGCACGGCGCCGTCGACGTTTTTTCTGGCTTCAAGATTCGATATTTCCAGAAACATCGTCAGTAAGGAGTAACGTCATGGAAGAAGTGATCAGCGACAAGACCGCGAAGCAGGCCGCCGACGAGGCCGTCCGCGAGACCGTGAGGCAGCAGTATGGGACTGCGGTGAAGGCGGTCATCGCCGGGAAGACCGGCTCGTGCTGCGGCTCGTCGACGGCGAGCGAGCTCGCCTGGACCGATCCCATCACCCGCGATCTCTACGACGCCGACCAGGCTGGCGCGCTCCCCGCGGAGGCGCTGCTCGCCTCGTTCGGGTGCGGGAACCCGACCGCGCTCGCCGAGCTCCGCGCCGGCGAGACGGTGCTCGACCTCGGCTCGGGCGGCGGCATCGACGTGCTCCTCTCCGCCAAGCGCGTCGGTCCCACCGGGAAGGCGTACGGCCTCGACATGACCGACGAGATGCTCGAGCTGGCGCTCGCCAACAAGGCCAACGCCGGCGCCACCAACGTGGAGTTCCTCAAGGGCCACATCGAGGCCGTACCGCTCCCCGCAGCGACCGTCGACGTCATCATCTCCAACTGCGTCATCAACCTCTCGACCGACAAGGACAAGGTGCTCGCCGAGGCGTTCCGCGTCCTCAAGCCGGGCGGCCGCTTCGCGGTCTCCGACATCGTGATTCGCCGCGAGCTGCCGGAGGCGGCAAAGCGCTCGATCGCGCTGTGGACCGGCTGCATCGCCGGCGCCCTCCTGGAGAGCGAGTACGTCGCCAAGCTCCGCGCCGCGGGCTTCACCGACATCGAGGTCGAGCCCACGCGCATCTACACGAAGGCCGATACCGCCGAGATGGCGACCACGGCCTGCTGCGGCGCTGAGACCGTGACGGCGCTCGAATCGCTCGACGGCGCGGTCATGAGCGCCTTCGTCCGCGCCCGGAAGCCGTGAGCAGCGCGCCGGACGCGTCGCCCGAGGTCGCGGGGCAGCTCTCGGTCATCGACCGCTTCCTTCCGCTCTGGATCTTCGTGGCGATGGGTTCCGGCATCGCGCTCGGGCGCATCTACCCGGCGATCGGGCCGCTCCTCGATGGCGTGAAGATCGGCGGCGTCTCGCTGCCCATCGCGTTCGGCCTCTTCTGGATGATGTATCCGGTGCTGGCCAGGGTCCGCTACGGGAAGCTCGGCGCGATCGCGGGGAGCGGCAAGCTCTTCACGGCTTCGCTGGTCTTCAACTGGCTCCTCGGGCCGATCGTGATGTTCGTCCTGGCCTGGCTGCTCCTGCCAGATCTCCCTCACTACCGCACCGGTCTGATCCTCATCGGTCTCGCGCGGTGCATCGCGATGGTCCTCATCTGGAACACGCTCGCCCGCGGGAGTAGCGAGGTGGCGGCGCTCCTGGTCGCGCTCAACTCCGTCTTCCAGATCCTCTTCTACTCGGTGCTCGGCTGGTTCTACCTGACGGTCGTGCCGGGCTGGCTCGGCGAAGAGGGAGCCGTGTTCCACGTCTCGATGTGGGCCATCGCGAAGAGCGTCCTGCTCTTTCTCGGCCTGCCGCTCGCCGCGGGCGCGGCGACGCGTGGGCTGCTGGTGCGCCAGCGCGGCACGGAGTGGTACGAGCGGCGCTTCCTGCCGAAGATCGGCCCCGCTGCGCTCCTCGGGCTCCTCTACACGATCGTCCTGATGTTCGCGATGCAGGGCGAGAAGATCGTGCGCCTCCCGATCGACGTGCTCCGCATCGCGGCGCCGCTGGTCCTCTACTTCGCGATCATGTTCGGCTCGTCGTTCCTCATCGCGAAGAAGCTGGGCTTCTCCTACGAGGACACCGCCTCGCTCTCGTTCACCGCCGCCGGCAACAACTTCGAGCTCGCGATCGCGGTCTCGGTGGGCCTCTTCGGGATCTCGTCGGGGGAGGCCCTCGCGGGTGTTGTGGGCCCGCTCATCGAGGTCCCCGCGCTGCTCGGCCTGGTCTACATCTCGCTCTGGCTGAAGCGACGGCTCTTCGCCGCGCCTTGACCGGCGGCTACGCCGCGGCGACGCGCTCGCTGGCGAAGGCGCGGAGCGAGGAGCCCGCCACCTCGTAGAGGCGAACGCGCGGCTGGCGGCGGAGATCCTCGACCAGCGCGGGGGCACCGAAGATCCGCGGCGAGCGGTGGTCGAGCGAGAGGTTCACGTCGTGGTGGAGGTGCCCGTGGAGCACGTGCACGTCGGGGTAGCGCTTGACGAGGTCGACGATTCGCGCGCCCCCGCGCAGGCCGTGGAACCAGTCCCAGGCGCGCGGCACGTGGGCGATCGGCGAATGGTGCACGACGATGATGATCGGCCGCCCGCGGCCCGACAGATCGCGCACGCGCCACTCGAGCGCGTCGGCGGCGCGCGGCGTCAGCTCGCCGGCGGCGCGGGTGACGTGCTGATGACACGCCACGTCGACCGGCAAGAGGAACGC
Source organism: Polyangiaceae bacterium (assembly GCA_043736975.1). GTDB lineage: Bacteria > Myxococcota_A > Polyangia > Polyangiales > Polyangiaceae > Labilithrix. Next base: position 27,066 of record JAYTBL010000715.1, on the reverse strand, counting down.
CTTGGCGCGCTCGACCACGCTGCCCTCGTGGCACGCCGAGGCGCGGCGGAATTTCCTGAGCGGCCCCTCGAGCGCGCACTTCCACGCGTCGGGGTGGGTGTAGGCGTCGTGGTTGCCCGGCACGATCGTCACGCGGTCGGGATCGATGCGTGCGTCATGCAACGCCTCGGCGAACGTCTCGAACTGCTCGGGGGTGCCGAGCTCCGTCACGTCGCCCGAGATCACGAGGTGTACCGCGCCGGCGTCCCGCGCCGCCCCGAGCCCCGCGATCAGCCTCTCGACCCGTGCCTGAGGGTCGAGCGCCCGCCCGAAGCTGGCGAAGCGCATCCCGAGCTCGAGCACGGACCGCGCCTGCGCGGGCCGAGAGCCGAGGATGTGCAGGTCCGACAGATGGGCGATGGCCAACGATTCAACGCTAGAGGCCTCGGTCGACGGGGCGATGAAGTGCGTGCAACATCCCTGCAAACAGTTTCAGGCGTGCGGCAGATCGAGCTGCAGCGTGCGGCCCAGGAACCCGTCGACCACGCCCAGCATGCTGAGCGTCATGATGCGATTGGTGATCGGAATCTTTGCCATGATCGGCATCGCGAGGTCGCGCATGGTGCCGAGGATCGCGTCGTCCCCCTGGAAGAAGGGCGTGAGCAGGCGCGTGGCCAGCTGGTAGAAGCCGAGGTGATCGACGCGGGCGCGCGAGTAGTCGTCGAGGGCCTGCGCGAGATCGCGCTCCTCGGCGGCGAGCGTGTCGGCGAGGATCATCGCGTCCCATAGCGCGAGGTTGCAGCCCTGGCCGAGCTGCGGGCTGGTGGCGTGAGCGGCGTCCCCGAGGTACACGACGCTGCGCGTCGACCAGCGATGCATGACCACATCGTGGTAGGCGGCGAAGAGCACCTGATCGATGCTCGTGATCTGCTCGAGCACTGGCACCGACTCGGGAGCGAGCGCTGCGAGCTCCTCCTTCCACGCCGCGAGCCCACGCGCTCGCCAGGCGTCGACGCGGTCGCAGCGGATGCTCCAGAACAGGCTCACCAGGCGCGGGCCGAGAACCGGTCCCGGGCCATGGCCCGTGGGCAGCATGCCGAGGAAGCGCTGGTTGCCGTCCACCACTTGGTGGAGCGTGCGCGTGACGTCGTCCGCGGGGTCGCGCCGATCCTTGCCCACGAACCAGAGCGCGCCCCACGGATAGGGCGTGATGCGCTTGCTCGTGCCGGTGTCGTCGCGGAGCTGGGAGCGCGCGCCGTCGGCCACGATCACGAGCTCGTGCGGGCCGTGGCGGGCGCGATGCGCGTCGACGAACCAGCACGCACGGCCGGCTTCGCTCTCGACGCGCGCGAGGTCGACGATCTCGACGCCGCGGCGGAAGGTGATCGGCTCGCGCGCGAGCGCGGCGTGCAGCGCCTCGAACAGCACGCCGCGGTGGAGACCGACGCCGAACATGTCGTCACCGACGGTCTGGTAGGAGAGGTCGACGAGCGCGCGGCGGCTCTTCGATTCGCAGAGCAAACGGTCGATGCGCGCGCCGTGCGCGAGGATCGTGGGATAGAGCCCGAGGCGACCGAGCACGTGGAGCCCGGTGGGCTGGATCGTGATACCGGCGCCCACCGGCTTGGGGTCGGGCACGCGCTCGTAGAGCGTCACCCGATGTCCCGCGCGCGCGAGGAAGAGTGCGGCCGCGCCGCCCGCAGTTCCGGCGCCGATGATCCCGACGTCGAGTGATCGCATCGAGCTACTCTACCTCCGTGATCACCGTTGCGGGTCACAGAGGCGGTGATGGATCGCAGGAATGGTTCAGATCCTTCACGACGCCGCCGCCAATAGTTGAGGATCTGAACCGTCTGGTGGGACGGAGCCGGAGCCCGCGGCGACGCGTTACGGACGTCTGCGCTGACCGCTCGATCAGCCTCGGACGAGGTCGGCGGTAGGCGCGTTCACGAAACCAGGATCCATCCACATGACCTCCCAGTGGTGGCCGTCGGGATCGTAGAAGCTCCAGCCGTACATGAAGCCGTGGTCCTGCGCATCCATGGCGCGGCTGCCCCCCGACTCGATCGCCTTCTTCACCATCGCGTCGACCTCGTCGCGACTCTCGCAGGAGAGGCAGAAGAGCCCCTCGGACGCCGTGCTGGTGTCGGAGATCCGTTTCTTCGTGAAGGTCTGGAAGAACGGCTCGGTGAGGAGCATGACGGAGGCCTCCTCGCTGACGATCATGCATGCGGCCTTGTCGTCGGTGAACTGCGCGTTGAACGTGAACCCGAGGCTGTCGAAGAACGCCTTCGATCGTGCGAGGTCCTTGACGGGCAAATTGACGAAGATCTTTCGGCTTTTCATGGTCGGCTCCTTTTAGGTCGTGCGCGAGACGAGGTTCTTGACGCGAACGTCGCGGAGAAAGAGGCCGAGCCACAGGACGGCGGCGACGTAGACGGGGACGAGGACGTGCGACAGCAGCGGGTTCCCGACGCGGACGTGGGTAGCGATGGCGCCGCCCAGGTACCCCGTCCACAGGACTGCTCCGATCACGGCGGTGCGCGGCACGAGGTACAGCACGAGGCACACGAGCTGGACGATGCCGAGCGGAAGAATGACGCTCGGGGAGTACCCGAGCTCGCTGGTTCCCTTCACGGCCTCCGGCGCGCCGACGATCTTCATGGCGGCGTCGAGCGCGAGGAGGGCGGTGGCAAGGCCACTGAGGAGGCGGCCGGTCCAGATGGCCGAACGCGGGGAGTTTCCCGGGGTAGCAGTGTTCATGCCCATTCGACCCTTGCGGCTTGCCAGAATCATCGGTGGGCTCGAATCTTTCTTCAGGCGACGCGATCGAAGCCGAACCGCGGGAAGAGCGTCTCCACGTCGAGGAACGAGTTGAGCCCCACGATCTGCGGACCCTCGAGCTCAAGGACGATGATCGCCCAACCCTGGAACCCACCTGCCCCGTCGGGGCGCCACTGAGCGAACGCGGGCAGGCCGCACGCGGCGGTGCGGACCAGGCGTGATCCCCGGCAGCCAGCTCCTGGCCCCGCGAGCCACCGCGCGATCGACGTCCGGCCCTGGAGCCAGAGCGAGTACGGCGGCATCGACAGCGTCGCGTCGTCGCGGAGCAGCGCCACCAGCTCGTCGACGTCGTAGCGAAGGAACGCGGCCACGTAGCGGTCGACGAGCCGAGCCTGCGCGTCGGTCAGCGCGCCGGGCTCCTCGTGGCGCGCTCCGAGCGTGGCGCGTGCACGCTGCAGCGCGCTGTTGATCGAGGGCACGGTCGTCGCGAGGGTGCTGGCGACCTCGGCGGCGGACCAGCCCAGCACTTCGGTCAGCAGGATCGCCGCACGCTGCTTGGGCGGGAGGCTCTGGAGCGCGGCGACGAACGCCAGCCGGATGCTCTGCCGCAGGATGAGCTGCTCGGCCGGATCGGCGCTCGCCGGAATCACCCGCGCGTCCGGAATGGGCTCGAGCCAGTGCGTACGCTCCCGTTGCTCGAGCACATCCTCCGGCGTCCCGACCGCGCCCTCCTCGAGGGGACGCGCGCGCCGGCCGCGATCCGCGAGAGCGTCGAGGCAAACGTTGGTGGCGATGCGGTAGAGCCACGTGCTCACCGCCGCTCGCTCCTCGAACTTGTCGAGCGCTTTCCAGGCACGCACCATCGTCTCCTGCACCGCATCGTCGGCCTCCGATGCCGATCCGAGCATCCGGTAGCAATGCCCGGTGAGCGCGACCCGATGGACCTCGAGCGTGGCGACATTCACCCGCGCAGCTTTGCACAGAGCCAATCAGCGTGCGCGCTCACTCGCCCGCCGCCTCCGCCGCGACCGGCTTCAGCAGCGGTGGTAGAAGGCGGCATGCGATCGCGGCGGCTCGTCCTCTTCGGCCTCGGCGGCACCGTCGCCATCGGCGCCTGCACCTCGCCCGCGGCTCCTCCGGCGGCCACGGCCGAGCGCGCGCCGGAGCGTCCGAGCGGCGCGCTCGCCGATGGGGTCGCTCCGCCTCCGCCGCTCGGCCCCTGCGGCGGTGACGACTTCGGGCTGCCGCCCGCGCTCGAGGCGGAGGTGGCGGCGCGCTTCGCGAAGCGGCGCCGAACGGCGGGCAAGGCCAACAAGCAGATGGTCGCCTCGTCGCATCGGCTCGCCACCGAGGCCGGGCTGGCGATACTGCGCGCCGGCGGCAATGCGGCAGACGCCTTCGTCGCCGCGACGCTCGTCGAGGACGTGGTTCTTCCGGGCGTGACGTCGACCGCGGGCCTCGCCGGCGTGCTCGTCTACGAGGCGAGGACGAAGAAGGTCACCTATGTCCACGGCGGCCTCGCCGACCCCATCGACCCCGCGCGGCGCTGGCGGAGCGGCGGCGTCGCGATCGGCAAGCAGGTGCTCGTTCCAGGCGCGCCTGCGGCATTCGCCGAGATCGCGAAGCGCTTCGGCAGGAGGCCCTTCGCGCAGCTCGTGGAGCCGGCCGCGAAGCTCGCGTCCCAGGGATTCACGGCCGATCGGCTCTACGCGCGATCGATCGCGCGCGAGCACGTGAAGCTCGAACGGTCGACCTACGGCAAGCAGGTATTCTTCCGCGATGGCAAGCCGATCGCCGAGGGCGAGACCATCGTCCAGGCGGAGTACGGCGCGACGCTGCGCAGCTGGGGTCGCGATCCCAGCTGGTTCTACAAGGGTGTGTGGCCGGCGGCCGCGGTGAAGCTGGCCAACGACAACGGGGGCGCCCTCGTGGTGCGCGACTTCGAGACCTACGCGCTCGAGGTCGCCGCACCGCTGCACGGTCGCTTCATGGGTCACGACATCTACGGTGCAGGGCACGGCGGCGCGAAGCTGCTCGTGACCCTGGAGGCGCTCGAGATCCTTCGCGCCGGCAAGGGCGCACCATCACCCTCGACCTCCGCCGCGTCCCTGGAGACGCTGCTCCAGGTCCAGCGTGCGACGCGTGACCTGCCCCTGCTCTTCGACCGCGAGCTCGTGATGCGCGGGCCATCGAGCGAGGCGGAGGTTACGAAGGCGGCGGCGCAGATCGCGGCGCGCGTCGCGGCAGATCAGGTGACGGCGCCTGCGTCGGGCGCCGAGCCGGGCACGCACTCCTCGGCAGTGATCGCCGTCGATGACGAGGGGAACGTGGTCGTGGGAACGCACACCATCGAGACCTTGAACTGGGGCGAAGGGCTGTTCGTCGGCGGGATCCCGCTCTCGACCGCAGCACCGAGCAGCTTCGACGACCCCGCGCAGGCCAAGCGGCGCGTGCGCATCGATCCGCTGAGCGCGACGATCGCGATGAAGGACGGCGCCCCGGTGGCCGCGCTTGCGGTCTACGGCACGGGGCTCCACCCGGCCGACGTGCAGATCCTCGACGCCGTGCTCAGCCGCGGCCTCGACGCCGAGGCGGCGGTGCTCGAGCCGCGCGTCGGCTACTACGCGTTCGATCCGGCGGCGAACAAGGTCGACACCACGAAGAGCAGCGTCGACCCGCGCTTCTCGCCGGTCATCCTGTGCACGCTGAAGCAGCGCGGCTTCACGCTCACCCGCTCCATGCCCTACATGCCCCCGGGCATGGTGGACACGGGCTTCCCGACGCTGGTCACCATCGCATCCGGTCGGCTGCGCGGGATGACCCCGGAGATGTCGTACATCGAAGGGGTCGCGGCGGGCGACTGAGCTCGTTGGCGATCGTGAAGTCGTCTGATTCTCCTCCGGAATGGGCGATCCGGAGCGCCACCACGACTGGAGAACGGGTTGTCAGAGCTTCGCCACCTCGAAGTCGTCGAACACGACCTGCGAGTCCGCCTTCGACCACAGCCCACCACCTCGAGGATGCCGCAGGGCGGCGAGACCGAGCGGAGGCCCTCGAGCAGCGTGGTCTTGCCCGCGCCGTTCGGGCCCACGATGGCCAGGATCTCGCCCGGTCGCACCGCGAAGGAGACCCCATGCACCACGCCTCGCCCGCCGCGCGAGACGCAGAGACTGGCCACCTCGATCGCATTGCGCGCAGCTGTCACGAGGAGACTCTACCTTCGCGAAGGGATGTTCGACGCGCGGTTCGACCGCTACCGGCGAAAGCGCGCGACGCGCGCGCTACGGCACGTGCCGCAGGAGCGCGCACTTCTGCTCCTCGAGCGTGCCCTTCGCCGGCGGCATCATGGTCCCGGGTCGGTGTGGCTTCACGAGCGGCGGCTGCTGGAAGAGCAGCACGCGGCCCTGCGTGTCGAACCCGAGCGGCGTGCCGCCCATGCGCTGATCGCGAACGCCTTCGGGACCGTCGATGCGCAGCGTGTCGAGCTTCGCTTCCCACGCGAAGCGCCCGCCGTCGTCGGGACCGACGCTCGCGTTGTGCAGGTCGTGCGCGCCCTTGAGCGCGCGCGGCTTCGCGCTACCGTCGAGCGGGAAGATCATCCCGCGGGTGGCCTGGAAGTCGCCCTGGATCTCCATGCCGAAGCGCCCCGAGGGTGAGGAAGTCACGAAGAAGAAGTGATTCTTGTCGATCTTCGGGCCGGGCACGCACGAGAGCTGCTTCAGCGCGGGGGCCGCGGGATCGATCCCGTAGATGCAGCGATCGTTCTCGTGTGCGAAGAGGAGGAGGCCCTCGGGCGTCGAGGCGCGGAGCGAGGTGTAGTGCTCGATCTCGACCCGCACGCCTACCGCTGGCAGTGACGCGGTGGTGTCGACGACGACCTGCACGGAACGCGCACGCCCCCGCGGCTGCTCGCGCGTGGCCGCCTGGAACGCCAGGTAGCGATCGCCCTTCACGAAGTGGAGATCGGTGGTTCCCGACGTCGGCTCGGCATCCGCTCGGCGGAAGCGCCGGCCGCCATCGAGCGAGAGGAAGATCCGGCCGCTCGACAGGACCGCGATCTTGCGATGGTCGTCGGACACGGCGAAGGCGCCGTCGGAGTGTCCGCGCGTCATCACCGCGCTCGTCTGGTGGTGCTCGAAGCGCGCGAGGAGCGCGGCGTACGCGCCGAGCGCCGGCACCGCCTCGCCTTCGCTCAGCAGCGCGGCCATCTCGTGATCGCGCTCCGCGAACGCGGGCAACGAGAAGGAGCCGTGCCGGACGTCGAGCGTCTCGGTGACGCACCCCTTCTCGAGGTCGACGAGCGCGCTGTAGGGCGTGCCTTCCATCACGGTGAAGTCGAGCCACGCCTCGCGCGCGCTCACCGCGCGCAGCGTCGCGATCCCGGGGTTCTTGCGGGTCCCGTCGAAGACGTGGGGATGCGGGTCGTCGACGATGCTGGTGGTCGGCCTGGGCGGCGCCGGCCCTGCGGGGGCTCCCCCGGCGTCGGAGGAGAGCGCGATGACCGGCTGCGTGGGCAGCGCGATGACCGGCGCCGGCGCCAGCGCGGCCGACCGCGAGCCACACGCGACGAGCGCCCCACAAACGACGATGGCCCGCGCGCCCATGGTTCGAGGGTAGCGCAGGCCGTCGTGACCGAGGAAGGGACGGATCAGGCGATGCGTTCGAAGAGCCCGGCTGCGCCCATGCCGCCGCCGATGCACATCGAGACGATGCCGTACTTGCCGCCGCGGCGACCGAGCTCGTGGAGGAGCTGCGCGGTGAGCTTGGCGCCGGTACAGCCGAGCGGGTGGCCGAGCGCGATGGCGCCGCCGTTCACGTTCAGGCGCTCCTCGGGGATGCCGAGCTCGCGCGTCACGTAGAAGGCCTGGCTCGCGAAGGCCTCGTTGACCTCGAAGAGATCGATGTCCGAGATCTTGAGCCCGGTCTTCGCGAGGAGCTTCTGGATCGCGGGGAGCGGCCCGATGCCCATGAGCGCGGGATCGACGCCCACCGTGACGTACGCGCGGAGGTAGGCGAGGCCCTTGATGCCCAGCTCCTTGGCCTTGTCGCCGCTCATGACGAGCGCGGCGGCCGCGCCGTCGGACAGCGGAGAGCTGTTGCCGGCGGTGACCGAGCCCTTGGTCGAGAACACCGGCTTGAGCGCGGTGAGGCCCTCGAGCGTGGTGTCGGCGCGGGGCATCTCGTCGACCTTGAACTCGAAGCTCTTCTTCTCGTTGCCGACGAAGCGCCACGCGCTGACCGGGATGATCTCCTTGTCGAACACGTGCTTCTCGATGGCGGCGGCCGCCTTCTTCTGGCTCTTGAGCGCGAACTCGTCCTGCTGCTGACGCGTGATGCCGAACTTGTTGGCGACGTTCTCGGCGGTGATCCCCATCGGCGTGTAGACCGAGGCGTACTTCTCCATCGCCTCGGGCGAGGCGCTGAGCTTGTTGCCGGTCATCGGCACCAGCGTCATCGACTCGAGGCCGCCGGCCAGGACGATGTCGTTGGAGCCGATGGCGATCTGGCCCGCGGCGGTGGCGATGGCCTGGAGACCGCTCGAGCAGAAGCGGTTGAGCGTCTGCCCGCTGGTCTCCTGCGGGAGGCCGCCGAGGAAGCCGGCGACGCGCGCGACGTTGAGCCCCTGCTCGCCTTCCGGCATGGCGCAGCCCATCACGACGTCCTCGACGTCGCTCGGCTTGACCTGCGGGTTGCGGGCCATGAGCCCACGGATGACGTCTCCTGCGAGCTCGTCCGACCGCTTGTTGGCGAGAGAGCCCTTGATGGCGCGACCGACCGCGCTGCGAACCGCATCGACGATGACGATGTCTTTCATGAGGGGGGAAAGATGGCGCAAAAGCGAGCCATCGTCTACGCCCACGTCGCCACGCCGGTGCGTCCTGAAGTGCGGCTCGGTGGCCGAGCGGCTACGCCGACCAGCCCCCGGGAGGGCTGGCGACTGGCGAGCCGCCGGGCCAGCCGGAGGCCGCGCGCGAGGCGATCTCCGCGTCCCAGGTGACCAGAGGCAAGTGCTCCCGCTCGGCAACCCACACGTAAGCGGCGTCGCCCGCGCGCAAGGATGTGCGCCTCGTGACGCTGGCGATCTGGCGCGCGCGGACCGGACCGATCGTGAGCAACTCAGCCGACGCGAGCAGCTCTTCGACGAACGCTTCGACCAGGGCTCCGGGGACGCCGCTCCGCGTGAGCGCCGCCGAGACCTCGGCCGGGAACAGGCTCGGAACCACGAGGCTGTGCACGCCCCGGCGCAGCTGCGCCACGCAGCGAAGCGCGTCGCCATGGTTCGGCTCGGAAGGCTTCAGCGCCGCGACCGCGATGCACGCGTCGAGCACGTACCTCATCGCTTGTCGCGTCCCTCGCGGATGTCCCGCGCAGCCGAGAACGCGGGGTTGTCGTACGAGGCAGCCTTCGCGAGCAGCGCCTCCCACTGCTCGTCGGTGAGACGCGGCTTGGGCTTCTCGAGCCGCGCCATCGCGAGCGGGACGACGGCCGCGCAGGGCTTGCCGTGCCGAAGGATGACGGTCGCCACGCCGCGGTGCTCGGCGTCGTCGACCACCTCGGAGAGGTGGTTCTTGGCGTGCCTCCTCGCGCCGCGCGCGCCCTGGTTCCCCGCTCGTGTACACGTGAGGGCAGCCGTTTCAGCCACACGTCACACATGAAGAAGAAGCGCCGGGCAGGCGCCACCGAGGTGTTCAGCATCTCGGTGGAGAAGAAGACGAAGGCGACCCTCAAGCGGCTCGCCGCCGAGCGCCACGCCGGCAACGTCTCGGCGCTCATCACGGAGCTCGTCGACGCGCAGGAACGCCTCGAGGCAGGGCGCGACTTTCTCGCGTGGGCTGGGCACGAAGGCCTCACGCCCTCGAGGCGCGCCGAGCTGGAAGCCGAGCTGGTCGCGGCGCCGAGGAAGAGGCGGCGCGCGGCGTGAGCTACACCTACGACACGGGCATGCTCGTGGCGCTCGAGCGCCGGAAGAAGCGCGCGCTCGACTGGTACGCTCTGGCCAACGCGCAAGGCGCGCGGGTCACGGTCCCGGCCCCCGTGCTCGGCGAATGGTGGCGTGGACGCACCGACGCGCGAGAGAAGATTCTCTCCTTCGTCCGCGTCGAGCCACTCTCGGAGGGCGTGGCGAAGCTGGCCGGCGAGGCGATCGCGCGTGTACGCGGGGCCACGCTCGTCGACGCGGTCGTCATGGCGTCCGCCGCCCTCCGCGGCGACAGCGTCTTCACGTCCGATCTCGACGAGCTCATGCGGCTCGCCACCGTCTTTCCCAACGTGAGGCTCTTCCAGGCCTGAGCCTCGACCGCCGAGCCGCCAGGCCACCCCGAGGGCGTGCGCGCGGCGCTCAACCTTGCGCGGCGGGTCGTCGCCGACGACGATCGTTCCAGTACACCAACGATACGGCGGCCGTGATCGAGAGGAGCGCGCCGATCAGGAGAGCGGTCAGTGGCCCCCGCGTCTGCCACAGCCATCCGGTCAAGAGCCCTGCCGGGATCGCGCTCGCGCCCGAGATGAAATTGTAGAACCCGAATGCGCGCCCGCGTTCGCGCTCCTCCGACAGCTCTCGGACGAGCGCCTTCTCCGCTGGCTCCGTCAGCCCGTAGTAGGTCCCGTACACGAGCATCAGAGCCCATGCCTGCCACGCATGCGAGGCGAGGCCGAAGGCCGCGTAGGTGAGCGCGTAGACCGACCACCCCACGCAGATGAGACGCACACGCGAGAACCGGTCGGCCCATCCCCCGCCGACGTAAGAGCTGATCAGCTTCGAGACGTGGAGCACCGTCCAGAGCATGGGCAAGGCAGCGATCGGAACGCCCATGTCCTTCGCGCGGAGCAGCAGGAAAGCATCGGAGGAGTTCCCGAGCGAGAACAGTCCGAGGACCACGAGATATCTCTTCAGGTCCGGCGAGAGCTGGCGCCCGTGCGCTTCCGAAGCCGAAGGCGGCCGACTCGGCGTCTTCGGCGCCGGCTCGCGAACGAACAAGACCGCACCCACCGCAAAGACACTTGGAATTGTTGCGCACAGGAAGACCGTGCGGAGATCCACCCCGAGGAGGAGGAGACCGGTCGCGACGAGCGGGCCGACGACCGCCCCCGCATGGTCCATCGCACGATGAAACCCGAAGGCCCGCCCGATCTGTCCTGGTCGAGCGGCGCTGGCGATGAGCACGTCCCTCGGAGTCGCACGCGTGCCCTTGCCGATGCGGTCGAGCACACGCGCCCCGAGCACGTGCCAAGGCAGGGTCGCCAGGGCGATGAGCGGCCGGGCCGCACCGGCGAGCGCATAACCGAAGATGACCGGCCTCGTGCGATGGTGGATCTTCTCGACCAGATAGCCCATGACGAGCTTCAAGACGCTCGCGGTCGCGTCGGCGACGCCTTCGACGAGGCCAAGGAACGCGGGCGTCGCGCCGAGCGAGCCGACCATGAAGACCGGCAGCAACGGGAAGATCATCTCTGACCCGACGTCCGCAAAGAAGCTCGTCACGCCGAGGAGCAAAACGGTCGCAGGCAGACGTGACGGCAGGCGCCTGATGGGCTCGGCAGTCGAGGGCACGTTTGCGAGTCTACTACAATTGTCGTAGACTCGGCCCATGCGGTCTCCGGGCCTTGGGGAACAGGAACATCTGGTGCTGAGCACCGCCGTGAAGCTGGGTCCGTGTACGGTGCGGCAGGTCTACGAGCGCGTCGGGCAGCCCGAGGGTCTCGCGTACACGACCATCGCCACGGTGCTCGATCGCCTCTTCGCGAAGGGCCTCTTGTCGAGGGACCTCGAAGGAAAGGCGTTCCTCTACAGCGCGACGAAGAAGAGCGCCGCCGCCGAGAAGGGAAGAACGCTCGGCCTCGTCAGGAAGCTGCTCGGTCCGGGTCCCAGTCCCGCGCTTGCCACGCTCGTCGATGCCGTCGAGTCCATCGACCCCGACCTCCTGGATCGGCTCGCCGACGAAGTGGCTCGTAGGAGGGCGCGCCGTGGATCGTGAGCTGCTGCTGGGCCTCCTGGTCCTGCTCGTTGGTGGACCGCTCCTCTGGGTCTGCGGGGCGGTGCCTCTTCGATGCTCGCTCCTCCCCTCGGCTCGGGCGTCCGAGGCGGCGCGATGGACGTTGCTTTGGTTACCTGCGGCAGTGCCGGTCCTGGCGATCGGCGCCTTGCTCGGCTGGGCGCTACACGAGCCCGAGGAGGCCGAGGCAGTGGGACCGGTACGTATCCTCCTCGTGCTTCCAGTGGCCGTCGTGTGGGTGAGAGCGGCTGTGCGAGCGTCGTGGTCCGTCCTCCGCGCTCGGCATCCCGGACCCGCTGCAACCGTGGGCCTGCTCCGCCCGCGAGTCGTGATCGATCCTTCGTTCGCGGCGCGGCTCGACGACGAGGCTCAGCGGGCGACCATCGCGCACGAGCTGGCGCACGCTCGACACCACGATCCTCTTCGTCTCTTGCTCGCTCAGCTCGTCACCGATTTGCAGTGGCCCGTCCCCGCAGCAGCCCTGCGGTTCAAGGACTGGTGCCATGCCCTCGAGCTTGCGCGGGACGAAGAAGCGAGACTCGACGGGGCAGACGCGGCCGCTCTCGCCGAAGCGATCGTGACGTGCGTGAGGCTCGCCCGGCGTGAGACGACCGCGATGGTGACCCTCGGGGGTGACGACGAGGCTCTCGCAGCGCGGGTCGCACGGCTACTCGATGGCGAGGTTCCACCCCACGACGTCTCGAAGAAGAGGAGCGGCCTCGTTGCCGCGTCGTTCTCGATCGCGCTGATGGTCAGCCTCGCCGGTGGTGTATGCGGAGGAGAAGAGGTCGTCCGTCTCCTCCTCCGGGTGCTGGCGTGAAGCTGGGAGCGGCGCGCTCGTGCTGCGGGCTCTCCCTCCTCATGATGATCGGCTCCGCGTGCAAGGAGTCGGAGGCCGAACGCGAGGACCGCGCGATGCGCGATGCCGTTCCGATCCGACTTCGACCCGACGGTGCGATCAAGCTCTCGGACCTCGATCAGAAGGCGCTCGGCCTCGTCGTCGCCATCGCCGTCGAAGGAGACCTCTCCGAGAGCTGGACGCGTTTCGGCGTGGTGGTCGCCCGACCCGAGGACGAGGCGGTGCTTGCGATGCCGCTCACCGGCCGCGTCGAGAAGACGAAGGGGATCGAGCTGGGCTCGGACGTGAAAGCCGGAGACTTCATCGCCAACGTCGTGCCCGTGCTCGGCACGGTCGATCAGGTGACGCTCGCATCCCAGCGTGCCGGCCTCGAAGGCCAGATCGCGTCGGCGCGTTCGGAGCTGTCGGGTCAGGAGACCGAGCTGACGCGCAGCCGTCGATTGCAGGCGGAGGGGCTCGCCAGCGCCCAGGAGCTCTTCCGCCTCGAAACGAGCGTTGCCACGAGCAAGGCGCAGCTCGAAGGACTCACGAGCGCCCGTCGTGCCTACGACCGTGGAGAGAGCACCCGCGTGGCGCTCAGGTCGCCCGTCGGCGGTCGCGTGGTGTTTCTCGAGACGGCGATCTCGCTCACCCTCCCTGCGGGTCGAACCGTCGCGCGCATCCTGCAGCCCGGCCCGCGATGGATCGACATCGCGGCCCCGTTCCGAGAACCCTCGGGCGCTCGCTACGAGGTCGAGGGCGTCGGCGCCTGGGCCGGGGCCAGGCTGCTCTCGCGCGGCGCCATCGTCGCCGATGACGGCCTTCGCCGGGATCGCATCGAGCTGGTCGAACAGACGGCAGCCGACTTGTTGCCGGGAGCCACGGTCACGGTGCGCGTGCATGGCGCTCCGGCGCACGGCGCGCTCGTCCCCGAGAGCGCGCTCACGGCGACACCTGGCGGAGCGATCATCTTCGTGAACGTGTCGCCAGGGGTCTACTCGCCGAGGCCCGTCAAGATCGGCGGTCGAGGCGAGGGCAAGGTCGTCGTCACCGAAGGAGTGAAGGCCGGCGACGCGATCGTGGTGCGGGGTACGGCCGGCCTCCGTGGCGAGATGATCCGCTCCGAGCTCCGTCATCAGGAATAGCGAATGGGTGCCATTCTCGACGGCCTCATCACGTGGTCCATCCGCCAGCGGGTGATCGTCCTGATCGGCGCTGCGGTCCTCGTCGTCCTTGGCCTCTGGTCCGCTCTCCACGCGCGCACCGATGTGCTGCCGGAGTTCACGCCTCCCCGTGTCGTCATCCAGACCGAGGCGCTCGGGATGCCGGCCGCAGACGTCGAGGATCTGATCACACGCCCCCTGGAGAAGGTGCTGCTCGGAACCCCGGAGAGCACGGCGGTCCGGTCCACTTCGTCGCCGGGCCTCTCGGTCATCACCGTCCTCTTCGCGGACGGGCTCGACATCTACCGGGCTCGCCAGCTCGTCACCGAGCGCGTGGACATCGCTCGTTCCCGACTGCCCCAGACGGCAAAGCCCCCGCAGCTCGCCCCCATCTCGGCCCCCATCGGGGCGATCCTCAAGTTCGCCATCACGAGCGCCAGCGCGGGAACGGAGGAGGGCGACCGTGAGCTGCGCTCCTTTGCCGAGTGGACGCTCCGGCCACGCTTGCTAGCGGTCCCCGGCGTCTCTCAGGTCACGGTCCTCGGCGGCGGCGTGGAGCGCATCGAGGTTCGCCCGGACCTCTCGCGAATGAAGGCCGCTCGGGTATCCATCACCGAGATCGCAGACGCGGTGACGGCAAGTCAGAGCCACGTCGGTGGGGGCTTCGTCGAGGTGGGCGAACAACGTCTCGACCTTCAGAACGACGCCCGCCTTCCCTGGGACGGAGCCGAACGATTCCTCTCCGACGCCCCGCTCGCACGCCCGTCAGGGCCTCCGCTGCGCGTCCGCGACGTGGCCGAGACCGTGCGGGCGGAGGAGCCCAGGCTCGGCGGCGCTCTGTACGACGGGCGCCCTGCGGTCTTCGTCCAGGTCAACAAGCTCCCGTCGGCGGACACGTTGAAGGTGACGTCCGACGTGGAGGCTGCGCTCTCCGCGGTCACCGCGCAGCTCCCGGAAGGCGCGCGGACCGAGCCTGCGGTGTTCCGGCAAGCGTCGTTCATCCGCACGTCGATCATGAGCGTGGGACGCGCGATGGCGATCGGGGCGGTCCTGGTGGTCGTGGTCCTGCTCATTTTCTTGCGGATCGGCCGCCTCGCGATCATCAGCATGCTTGCCATCCCGCTCTCGGTGCTGGCGGCACTCGCGGTGCTCGTGGCGTTCGGGATGACAGTCAATGGGATGGTGCTCGGCGGGCTCGCCATCGCGGTGGGCGAGGTCGTCGACGACGCCATCGTGGACGTCGAGAACGTGTGGCGGCGGCTTCGGGAGAACGCGACGCTGCCCGAGCCTCGAGCACCGCTCGACGTGATCCACGACGCCTCTCGCGAGGTGCGCGGCTCGGTCGTGTATGCCACCGTCATCGTCTGCGTCGTTCTCGTTCCGGTCTTGATGCTCGGCGGGATCGCCGGGCGTATCTTCTCGCCTCTCGCGCAGGCGTACATCCTGGCGATCCTCGCCTCCTTGGTGGTGGCGTTGACCGTCACGCCGGCGCTGTGCGCGATGCTCCTTCCGAAGATCGTCAGGGGAAGAACGGAGGAGACGCGCTTCGCGAGGGGCGTGACGGAGCGCTATCGCGGCCTGCTCCGGTGGGCCATCCGGTGGCCCCGCGCCATCCTGCTGCCGTCGGCAGCCGCCACCGTCATCGCCTTGGCGGTGGTCCCCTTCCTCGGTGGACGCTTCCTTCCGGAGTTCCATGAGCGCGCCCTCGTGGCCCACGTTCATGCGGCCCCGGGAACGTCCCTGGATCAGACGCTCGTGCTGGGTCGAGAGGTCGATTCCCGACTTCGCTCTGGCCTGGCGTCTCACGTCGCGATTCGTGCCGGCCGAGCCGAGCTCGACGAGGACGCAGCACCGGTGCATCGGATGGAGATCGATCTCGTCCTCGAGGATCTCGGTGGTCGGGAGTGGGATCAGTTCGGAGCCGAGGTCGCCAAGCGCATCGGATCGGTCCCCGGTCTTGGCTTCGTGGTGGAAGGCTTCCTCGGCGAGAGGATCCACGAGATCCTGTCGGGCGAGACGGCGCCGGTCGTCGTCAAGGTCGTCGGGCCGGACCTCGATCAGCTACGTCGGCTGGCCTCGGAGATCGCGCGCCAAATGGAGACCGTCGCCGGCCTGGGACACGTTCAGATCGAGCCGCAGATCGACGTGCCGCAGCTCCGCATCCGCCCGGACCGAGCCAGCCTCGCCCGTCATGGAGTCAGCCCGCTCACGCTGACGAGCTCGGTGCTCGCCTGGAGACAAGGCAAAGCGTGGGCGCAGGTGCTCGGCAAGGACGGGCGATTGATGGACGTCGTGGTGGCCGGCGCACCATCCACGAGGGACGTGAGCTTCTTGAAGAGCATTCCCGTCGCCACGGCCAACGGGCAGCTCGTGCCCCTCGCGGAGCTCGCGGACGTGGAGCAGGTTGCGGCTCCGTCCGTCGTGCAGCACGAGGGTGGCGAACGCCGGATCGTCATCGGCGCTTCCGCTCGCGGGGCGGCCCTCTCCCTCGCGGCGTCCAAGCTCGACCGGCTCATCGAGCAGAAGGTGTCGTTGCCTCCAGGATACCGCGTGGAGATCGGTGGAGAGGCGACCGCCCGCGCGGAGGCAGGAGGCAGACTCCTCCTCATCGGCGGGCTCGTCCTCCTTGGTATCTTCGTCTTCCTCGCGAGCGCGTTCTCGTCCATCCGTGACGCCGCCATCGTCCTCCTCAACATCCCTCTCGGGCTCGTCGGCGGCGTCGTCGCGGCAGCATTCACCCCGGAGGGGCTCAGCGTGTCGGGGTTCGTCGGCTTCGTCACGCTCTTCGGGATCATCTCGCGCAACGGGATCATGCTCGTCTCGCACAAGCGCGACATCGACGCGCGTCATCCCGAGCAGGACCCGATCGATCGGGTGCTCAGAGCCGCCGAGGAACGCGTCCTACCGATCCTGATGACGGCGGCGACGGCCTTCTTCGGTCTCCTCCCATTGGCCATCTCGTTCGAGGCGGCCGGCAGCGAGCTGGAGGCCCCGATGGCGCTCATCGTCTGCGGGGGTCTCGTGACTTCGACCGCCTTGAACCTCGTGGTGCTTCCTACCTTCTACGTTTGGCTCGCGCGCCGTGGCCCGCCGATGTGACGGGGCGCTCTGATTCCCTGCTCGTGTACAGGTGAGGGATGCCGCGCTCCCTCCCCTTCATCCACGCCGCCGACGAGATCGGTGGCGCTCACCGAGCGTGCTTCTGTGAAGGGCCGCGTAGCCACTATTCTTGAAATTCTTGCGCCATTCAGTCACTAACGCGAGAAAACTTGCGCGAACGCCCCGAAACCGGCGACTAACGGGTACAAACTCGTGGCGCGCCCCGTCTCCCCACTGCCCGAGGTCTTCGTGTCGACGCCGGCCCTCGCGGCGCGCGTCAGCCGGGATCTGAAGGCAGGGCGGGTCCGCCGGCTCGCACCTGCGCTCTACACCACCAACGTCATCGAGCCTGCTGAGTCCCTCGTTCGGCGACTTCTCTGGCCGATCGCGTCGCTCGTCTTCCCTGGAGCAGTGATCGCCGATCGTACGGCGTTGGAGGCCGGACCCTCGCGCGAGGGCGTGGTGTTCCTCGCGGCCGACGTCACGCGGGACGTCGCGTTGCCGGGCGCGATCATCCGCGCGCGCAAGGGAGCCGGCGAGCTGCCGGGCGACACCTCGTTCTTCGGCCTTCACATGGCGAGCCGCCCCCGGGCGTACCTCGAAAACATGCGCCCCACCCGCGCGCGCAGCGGCATCGCGCGCACGCTCACACGCCGGGAGCTCGAGGAGCGGCTGGAGCGCGATCTTCGTGATCGAGGCGAGGCTTACGTCCTCCGCATCCGCGACGACGCGCGCGCACTCGCGCCGGCGCTCGATCTCGAGAAGGAGTTCCGCGAGCTCGATGCGTGGATCGGGACGCTGCTCGGAACGCGCGATGCGCGCCTCCACACACCGGCGGGCGCCGCGCGCGCCGCCGGGGGCGCCTACGACGCGCGGCGCCTGGAGCTCTTCGTCGCGCTTCATGCCGCGCTCCTCGCGCTCTTGCCTGCTCCTCGACCCGATCCCGAGCGGGCTTCGCGCGAGCGCTATCTCCCCTTCTTCGAGGCGTACTTCTCGAACTTCATCGAGGGCACCGAGTTCGAGGTCGCCGAGGCGGCCGCCATCGTCTTCGACAGTCGGATCCCGAAGGATCGCCCCGAGGACGCCCACGACGTGCTCGCAACGTACCGCGTCGTCTCCGATCCGGTCGAGATGGCGCGCACGCCGAGCAGCGCGAGCGAGCTGTTCGACCTCCTCCGTTCCCGTCACGCGCGCGTGATGGAGGGCCGGCCTGACAAATCGCCGGGCGCCTTCAAGACGATGCAGAACCGCGCGGGGGACACCGTCTTCGTTCAGCCCGATCTCGTGGAGAGCACGCTGGCGCGGGGCCTGGAGCTTCATCGCGCGCTGCCCGACGGCCTGGCGCGCGCAGTATTCATGATGTTCCTGGTGAGCGAGGTGCATCCATTCGTGGACGGCAACGGGCGCGTGGCGCGCATCATGATGAACGCAGAGCTCGTCTCCGCCGGCGAGCGGCGCATCATCGTGCCCACCATCTCTCGTTCGAGCTACCTGAGCGGGCTGAAGGCGCTCAGCCAGACCAGCGTCACGAAGACGCTCATCCGCGTGCTCGACTTCCTGCAGCGCTACACGCTCGCGATCGACTTCACGACGTACGAAGGAGCGTGGGCGCAGCTCGACGAGTCCAACGCCTTCCGCGATGCACAGCAGGCAGACTCCGAGGGCATTCGTCTCACCCTCCCGTGACCTTGGTACGGTCGGCCGCGCAGTCCCCTAGTTCCGGAGCGGCTTGTTGTTCATCAGCATGAACTGCATGCGCTCCTGGCTCTTCGGCTCGCCGCAGAGGCTGAGGAAGGCCTCGCGCTCGAGGTCGAGGATCTCGTCCTCGGTGACCTCGCGCGAGGCTCCGCCGACGCCGCCGCAGAGCACGACCGCGAGCTTGCGGGCGATCTTCGCGTCGTGCTCGGAGGCGTAGCCGCCGGCGACGAGGGTGTCGACCATCATGCCCAGCGTCGCGATGCCGTTCTCGCCGGGGAGGCGGTACGCGCGCGGCGTGGGCGGGTGGTAGTTCGAGGCGGCGAGCCCGATGGCGCGCGCCTTCGCGTCGGTGATCTGGCGGGCGCGGTCGAAGGAGATGCCGTCGGTGCGGCGGAAGTAGCCGAGGCCCTTCGCCTCCTCCGCGGAGGTCGCGATCTTCACGAGCGCGATGTTCTTGAAGGTCTGCGTGACGAACTCGTAGGTGCTGACGTTCGTGCCCTCGGGGATGCCCTCGAGCGCGCGCCACAGCATGTTGAGCGTGCCGGCGCCGCCGGGGATGAGGCCCACGCCGACCTCGACCAGACCCGAGTAGGTCTCGGCCGCGGCTTGCACGCCGTCCGACCCGAGACACAGCTCGAGGCCGCCGCCCAGCGTCATGCCGTAGGGCGCGGCGATGACCGGGACGCGCGCGTACTTCATGCGCTGCGTCGCGTACTGGTAGCCCTTCACCATCTCGCCGATCTGATCGAACTGGCCCTGGCTCGCCGACATGACGACGAGCAGGAGGTTCGCGCCGACGCAGAAGTGCTCGCCCTCGTTCGCGATGACGAGGCCGCGAAAATCGGTCTCCGCTTTGTCGACCGCCTGGCCGATCATCGCGATGACGTCGGGGTCGATGCTGTTCGCCTTCGTCTTGAAGGTGAGCCCGAGGATGCCGTCACCCAGGTCCCACGCCTCGGCGCCGTCGTTCTTGAGGACGGGCGCCTTGCCGGTGCGGAGCTGTGGGAGCGTCGCGTAGCGCGGGTCGTGCTTGATCGCGACGTACTCGTTCTTCAGGAGATCGAAGACCTTGCCGTCTGCCGAGTAGAAGCCGGTGGCGCCGCTCGCCTTCATCTTCTTGATGGAGTCAGGGAGCTTGTGGCCCGCCTTCTCCATCGCGTCCGCGGTCTCGGCGAAGCCGAGCGCGTCCCAGACCTCGAACGGCCCGAGCTCCCAGTTGTAGCCCCACTTCATCGCCTCATCGATGGCGATCACCGAGTCGGCGATCTCGCCGATGCGGCGCGCCGAGTACGCGAGGCTCTTGTAGAGGACCTTGCGCGCGAAGTCGCCGGCCTTGCCCGCGTCCGCGGCGAGCTTCTTCACGCGCTCCTTCGGGTCCTCGATCTTGGAGAGGCCCTTGGTGGCGGCCTTGATCGACTCGTCTCCCCCCTTGGCGCGGTACTCGAGGGTCTTGGGGTCGAGGGTCTGAACCTGCTTGTCGGCGCCGCGCTTGAAGAAGCCGCCCTTGGTCTTGTCGCCGAGGTACTTCTTCTCGACCATCGCCTTGATGTAGGCGGGGACCTCGAAGACCTTGCGGTCCTCGTCCTCGGTGAGGCTGTTGAAGCAGTTCTCGGCGACGTGCACGAACGTGTCGAGACCGACGAGATCCGCGGTGCGGAAGCTCGCGCTCTTGGGGTGCGCCATCGGCGCGCCGGTGATGTTGTCGACGTCCTCGGGGGCGAGGCCGTCCTCCAGCATCTGGTGGATGGTCGCCATCATGGCGTGCGCGCCGATGCGGTTACCGACGAAGTTCGGCGTGTCCTTGCCGAAGACGACGCCCTTGCCCAGCGTGTCCTCGGCAAACCGCGTGCAGTGCGCGACCACGTCCTTGTCGGCGTCGGGGCCGTGGACGATCTCGAGCAGCTTCATGTAGCGAACGGGGTTGAAGAAGTGGAGCACGAGGAAGTGCTTCTTGAAGTTCTCCGACCGCCCCTTGGTCATCTCCGAGATGCGGAGCCCGGAGGTGTTCGACGCCACGATGCAGTGCTCGGGCACGATCTTCTCGAGCTTCTCGAAGAGGGCCTGCTTGGCCTCCATCTTCTCGATGATCGCCTCGATGACGAGGTCGCAGTCCTTCAGCTTGTCGAGGTCGTCCTCGACGTTGCCGGTCTTCACGAGCCGCGCGTTGTCCTTGTGGAAGAACGCGGCCGGGCGCGCCTTCAGCGCCTTCTCGAGGCCGCCCGCGGCCCACGCGTCGCGCTTGGCCTTGTTGCGCGTCTCGTCCTGAGCGTCGGCGTCGGCGAGGTTCGGCGGGACGATGTCGAGGAGGAGCACCTCGAGCCCAGCGTTGGCAAAGTGGGCGGCGATCCCGCTGCCCATGACTCCGGCTCCGATGACCGCGGTACGACGAATCGGCTTGTTCATGCGGCGCGAAATAGACCGCGCCTGCCCCCCGCGCGCAAGCCTTACTGGCGCCTCTACTGGAAGCCCTTCGGGTCGAGCCCCCGGAGGTACGTGATGAGCCCCTCCTTCTGGGGATCGGTGACGTTCCACTTGTGCTGCGTGCCGGGCTCGCTCGTGATCTTGATGATCGAAGGGCCGGGCTTCACCCCGGTGGTGATGATGATGCCGACCTCCTGATCGGTCGCGGTGGCAAGCGCGGCCGGCGAGTGATCGATGCCGGACGCGGCGCCGTGGCAGGTCGCGCACGGACGATCGGCCCCCGTCCCCGTCGCGGAGTAGCGCGCCTCGCCGGCCGCGTAGCGGCTGGCGTCGTAGCTGGTGATGGTGACCGTGGCGGTGGTGGTGCGGCCCTTCGACGCGGCGGTGAGCGTGTACGTCCCCGCCTTCTTCGCGGTGATGAGGAAGTACTTACCGTTGTCGGTGAGCCCGTCCGGATTGACCGGGTTCTTCAGCGCGGTCTTCGTGAGCGTGATGCCGCTCGAATCGCTCGCGGTGACCGTGAGATCGTCGGCCGCGTCGTAGACGGCGACCGGGACGCGGAACGTGTGGGTACCGTCGGTGCCCGTGTAGAGCTTGTCGGGACGGAAGAGGAGCTCACCGAGGCCCGACTCGGGAGAGACCGAAGAGTCGTAGGTGCTGCCGTCGCGCTGGGGGCCGGCATCGGTCTCCTCCCCATCTGCCTCGAGCGGCTGCTCGGCGGTCGGCGAGCAAGCGAGGAGCGCGGCGACGAGGAGCGCGCTGGAGGCGCCGAGGAAAGCGAAGGTCCGCATGTGCCGTGGTTGACGAGCAACCCGCGTGCCGGCCTGTCCCGAGCGAGCGGGAGCGCGGCGACGGCGGAATCCGCGGGGCGGCGCGCGCGGCGCGGCGGGCAGCCGACCTTGCCTACGTCGCCCCCGGATCACGCCTTCACCGGTCCGGCTCACCGACCGTGCACCGACCGTGCGGCGGCGGCGGTGGGGGGCTCACGCCGGCATCGGCGTCGGGGAGCTCGCTGGCGGCGGCGGGCGCAGCGGCGGAGACGTCGTCCTGCACGAGGCGCATCGTGATCGCGGCGACGGCCGCGGTGTTGGTGGTCGGTCGAGGCATGCACCGTCGTTAATAAAACAACGATGTATTCATGTCGAGTGTCGCCTGCCGCTCAAAAGACGTAGCCGAGCTGGATCTCGACCTGCGGGTAGAAGCGCGAGTAGCTCGGGGGCGTGTCGCCGCCGGGGATGCGCGCCGCGTGGTACTGGACGCCGAGCCCTCCACCGAGCAGCACCGACCTCGTGATCATCCCGGAGTAGCCGACGCTCAACCCGGCCGCGGAGAGCGGGCCGGCGCGCCGCTCGTCGTTGCGGAGCCCCCAGCCGACGCCGGCTTGCACGAACGGCGAGATCCAGAGACCGGTGGGGGCGCGGCCGAAGGGATGAACGAAGACGCGACCGCGCGCGATGACGCCGCGGAGATCACCGCCCTTGCGCGAATCGCCGGAGAGACCGAGGAAATTGCTGTTCTGCGTCCACGGCTGGTAATAGCTCGCGGCGATCTGGGCGGCGAGATGCGGTGAGATCGAGCGCTGGTAGCCGACCCCCACCACGTGCTGGCCGAGATCGGCGACGAGCATCTCATCGTGAGGCGGAGCGTCGGCGCGCGCGGGATTGGCACACGCGGCGATGCCGAGGACCAACGCGGCGGCCGGGAGACGATGACGAAGGGCGAGCACACCGAAACGCATCGCGATCATCACGTCTCCGCGACCGGCGCCTCGTCGGCCGCCTTCTCCCCGAACACGCCTTCCCAGCGCGCGATGACGCACGCCGCGAGGCCGTTGCCGGTCAGGTTCAGCGCCGACCGCGCCATGTCCATGATCTCGTCGACCGCGAGGATCATCGCCACCCCCGCCTCTCCGGGCAGGCCGAAGCCCGAGGCGGTGCCGGCGATGATCACCAGCGTCGCGCGCGGCACCCCCGCCACGCCCTTCGAGGTGAGCATGAAGGTGAACACCATCATGATCTGCGCGGTGAAGCTCATCTCGATCTTCGCCGCCTGGGCGATGGTGAGCGAGGCCAGCACCAGGTAGAGCGTCGAGCCGTCGAGGTTGAACGAGTAGCCGGTGGGAATGACGAAGCTCCCCACGCGCCGCGGCACGCCGAACTTCTCCATCTGCTCGAGCAGCTTGGGCAGCGCCGCCTCGCTCGACGCGGTGGAGAACGCCATGATCGCCGGCTCGCGGATGTGGCGCAGGAAGCCGAGGATCGGGATGCGGAAGATGAGCATCACCGGCACGAACACCAGGAGAAAGAGCAGGATCAGCGAGAGATAGAGGCTGCCCACCAGCACCGAGTAGTGCTTCAGCAGATCCACGACCGCAGGCCAGCCCACGAGGCCGTTGCCCCCGCCGCCCGAGGCCATGTGGCTCACGTTGTAGGCCATCGCGCCGAACACGCCGATGGGCGTGAGCGCCATGATCATGCTCGTGTACTTGAACATCACCTGCGCGCAGCCGTCGAAGAACGCGAGCACCGGCGCGCCGCGCGGGCCGACCTTGGTCAGCGCGATGCCGAAGAGCGTCGCGAAGATGACCACCGGGAGGATGTCGCCCTTCGCCGCGTGCTCGATCACGTTCGAGGGGAAGGCGTGCAGCGCGATCTCCCAGCCGGTCTTGGGCGTGGCCAGCACGGCGTGCGCGTCGGCCTTCAGCGGCAGGCCGTCGCCGGGGCGGAGCCAGTTCGCGATCCCGAGCCCGAGCAGCAGCGCGAACGTCGTCACCACCTCGAAGTAGAAGAGCGACTTGGCGCCCATGCGCCCCACCGCCTTGAGGTCGCCGGTCTGCGCGATGCCGGTGATGATCGTCGAGACCAGCAGCGGGACGATGATCCCCTTGATGAGCGCGAGGAACCCCTTCGAGCAGAACTGGAAGAACGCGAACCAGATCGGGTGCTGATCGGCGGGCAGGAAGCCGCCCATCAGCACGCCCAGCAAGAGCGCGCCGAAGATCAGCGCGGTGCCGGACCGCCAGAACGGCTTCGGCGGCGGCAGCGGCGCAGGGTGCAGCGACGCGGACAGCTTGCTCTCAGCCACGGCCCGGGTCGGCGGCGCGCTCGCTGTTCTGTCGCGCTTGCGCTTGCGCCTGCGCGCTCTTGGCCGCGGCAGCGCGGGTGCGCGCGGCGTCGTCGGACTTGGCGATGGGCACCAGCGCTGCCGGGTCGCGACCTTCGCGCAGGGCGGCGGCGTGGCGCTGGCGGTCAGCGAGGACCTTGATGGCGTCGAGACAGCGGTCGGCGGCGCGCTTCTGCGCGGTGACCATCTTCGCCTTGGGACGCAGGTCGGCAAAGTCGATGGGCTTGCCGAAGTGGACGTCGACCGGCTGCTCTTCGGCCTCGAAGAGGTTCTTCCGCCACTCCCCCGTGATGCTCTGCGCCATGCCCAGCACCAACACCGGGATGACCTGCGCGCGCTGCGAGCCGAGCGCGATGCGTCCGACCCCAGGCTGCGCGGGGAGGAACTCGTAGGGATCGCTTCCCTTGTTGCGCGTGCCCTCGGGATGGATGCCGAGAACGGTGCCGATGTCGGGACGATCGAGCTCCTCGATGCAGCGCGCGACCGAGTACGCGTTGAAGCCCTTCTTCTCCTTGTCGCGCATGATCGGCGGGAACATCCGCATGCCGCTCATCGCGAAGTTCACGGCCGGTCCGAGCGGGTGGTCGTAGAAGAAGTTCTGCCGGACCGGGAAGAAGATCCGCTTCGTCAGCTTCGTGTGCCAGTAGAGGAGCGCGGTGATGGTGAAGAAGTCGAAGAACGATCGATGGTTCGCGACCAGGAGGATCGAGTCCTTCTTGCCGAACGGGGCGAGGTTCTCGAGGCCGTGAATCGTCAGGCGCCGGCCGCTGCAGCTCCAGATCAGCGCGCCCATGACCACGGTGTTCCAGTTCGCCGAGAGCGGCGTCAGGCGAGGCGCCGCGAGCAGATCCGCGAGGCGGAAGGAGGCGCGCTCGAAACGGGTCAGGGGTGCTAGCTGCTCGGGAGTAGGGCGCACCGCCGGGTCATAGCAGCGCCCTGGCACGAGGTCAGCCGTTGGCAACAAATCGCTTTCTTTTTCGCGTGTTGACCGTCACTTTGCGGGCAGCAGACACCCCGGATTGAGGATGCCGCTGGGATCGAGCTTGTCCTTCGCCGCCGCGAGCACCGTCCCGAAGAGCGGCGATCGCTCCTGCTCCCACCACGGCCGGTGCAGGCGCCCCACCGCGTGGTGGTGGGTCATGGTCCCGCCGCTCGCGAGCAGCGCCGCGCTCGCTGCGGCCTTGATCTTCGTCCACTGCGCGAGCTCGGCCCCCGGTCGACCCGGCGCCACGAACGTGTAGTAGGGGGCCGGTCCGTCCGGGTAGACATGGGTGAAGCGGCACGTGAGGACCCCGGCGCCGCAGGCCTCATCCATCGCCGTCGACACCGCCGCGGTCACGGCCTCGTGCAGCGCCGCGAACTTGTCCCAGGTGCACGCAGTCTCGAAGGTGTCGCAGACCACGCCCAGCGACACGAGCGCGGTCTGCAGGTACGGCGCGTCGAGGAAGGCCTGCTTCCAGCTGGAGGCGTCGTCGGTGTCGTGATCGATGGGGGGCGGGCGGCTCGACGGCATGGGCGCGCCGGGCACCATCGAGGCGCGCGGCGGCGTGGAGTAGAGGATGTCGGTCGTGTACTTCGGCTCGTCCCCGTCGCCCCCGAGATCGGTGGCGATGGAGAGCGCGCGCTCCATCCACGGCTCGACGGGATGGTCGGCGGACTCGAACGCCACCAGCAGCACGCAGCTGCCATTACCTCCGACCTGGTGCAGCATCGCTTCGCCGGCATCGAGGAGGCGGCAGTTCGACGGATGGAGCCCGGACTGCGCGAGCAGCCGCGACGCCGCTACGCCGTCCGCGAAGCGTGCAAAGTGCACGCTTGCCGAGGCGCGCCACCGCGGCCGCGCTTGTACGCGCACCCAGGCCTCGGTGACGATGCCGAGCGCGCCCTCCGAGCCAAGCACCAGGCGCTCGGGGCTGGGGCCCGCGCCCGAGGCGGGCAAACGGCGCGTCTCCAAGACGCCCGCGGGCGTGACCATGCGCACCGACTCCACGAGGTCGTCGATGTGCGTGTAGAGCGTCGCGAAGTGTCCCGCGGCGCGCGTGGCGATCCAGCCGCCGAGCGTGGAGAACTCGAAGCTCTGCGGGTAGTGGCGCAGCGAGAGGCCGCCATGCGCGTTGAGCTGCTCGGCGATACGCGGTCCGGTCGCGCCGCCCTGGATGCGCGCGGCGCGCGAGAGCGGATCGACCTCGAGGACCCGATCCATCTTCGAGAGATCGACCGAGGCCGTACCCCGGAAGCGGCCGCTCGCGGTGTGCTCGGTACCGCCCACCACGCTGGTGCCGCCGCCGAACGGGATGAACGCGATCGACTCCTTCTCGCAGAAGCGGAAGAGCGCGGTGAGGTGCTGCTCCTCGGTGGGATGGAAGACCCAGTCGGGAGCCGCGGCGAAGTCGCCGTGGAATCCGCGCACCAGGTCGCGGTAACCGCGACCGTAGGTGTGCAGCGCGCGCGCATGAGGATCGGTGGTGCCGATGCCGCGGAGCTCGACCGGCGGCGCGTAGCGCGGGTCGGGTAGCGCGACCGCGCTCAGCGACGGCAGGGGCTGGAGCGCCGGCGCCTTGCCGAACACCGCGCCGAGCCGCTTCGCGAGGGCGAGGCGGGCGTCGTCACCGGGGAACCTGTCCTCGTAGCCCCAGCCCCAGTAGCTCCGCGTCTGTACCATCCCGCATGGAGGTTACCAGAGGCGGGCCGTGCGGGGCGAACCGCCGGCCGTGGTACGGTCCTCACGCGTGCAATCCAAGGGTCTTCGCGTCGTCGCCCTGGCCGACACCCACCTGTTCCACGACGGCCTGGTGGTGCCCGACGGCGACCTCCTCGTCCACGCCGGCAATCTCCTCCAGCACGGCTCGCTCGACGAGCTCGCGCGCGCCGCGGAGTTCTTCGGCAACCACGACGTCTGCCTGGAGCGCTCACCCGCCGAAGCGCGCGCGCTGCTCGAGGGCTTCGTCTACCTTCAGGACTCGCAGGC
>JAYTBL010000714.1:0-8248 GCA_043736975.1 Polyangiaceae bacterium | reverse complement strand
GGGACGAGCGCGTTTCGCCTGCCCCGCCTCCGCCGATCGCGCCTCCGCCTCCGCTCACCCCGCGCTTCTCCGACGAGGAGGAGGTGATCACGAGCGTGCGTCCGCAGCAGCTGATCCAGCAGCGCGCCGATGCGCTCGCGTCGCTGCTGGCCGGGGGCAGCCCGCAGTCCGAGGCGCCGCCGCCTCCGGTGCCGCTTGCCTGGGCGGAGGAGCCGAAGGTCGAGCCCTCGAAGCCGGCGCCGCCGCGACCCTCGCCGCCACGGCCGCCGCCGCTACCGGCGCGCGCAATGAAGCCGCGCGTGACGAGCGCGCCGCCCGACAGGCATGCTCCGTCGGAGCCGCCCATGCGGGTGACGCCGCCGCCGCCGAGCCCCACGCAGGTGATGCTGGTGCCGGAGAGCGGGCGCGAGCGTGAGGAAGAGCGCGCGCGCGAGGAAGAGCGTGTGCGCGTTGAAGCGCTCGAGCGCGCCGCGGAGCGCTTGCGCGAGGAGGCGGAGAAGCACGACGAGCCGGCGGTCGATACCCCCCGCGGCCCGGAGCCCGAGCCCGAGCCCGAGGAGCTCACGCCGCTCGCGCCGCCCATCGCGGAGATCGCGGAGACCGAGGCCATGACGGTGGCGACGCGGCAGCCGCTCGACCTCGAGGACGTCGAGGCCTTTGCCGATCTGCCCGACGATGCCCGCGTGGCGTTTGCCGCGGCGGCGCAGGTCAGCGCGCTCGGGGAGGGGGAGGAGGTCAGCGCCTTCGCGCTCGCGTACATCCTTTCCGGCAGCGTCGATGTCGCCGCGACGATGGTCGACGCGCCCGCCGCGCGGCTCGAGGGCGGCGCAGTGCTTCGCTCACGCGGCACCACCGACGACGGCGTGCTCATGCGCCTCATCGGCGTCAGCAGCGGCGTCGTCGCCACCTGGACCGACGCCGCCGTGCAGGAGGCCTTCCGCACCTGTCCCTGGGTCGAGGAGGATCTGCGCGTCGCCGCCGATCGCGTGCAGACGCTCGTCGGCGTGACCATCGGCCCGCTCGGCGAGCGCCTCGACGTCGCGATCCGTCAGCAGATCATCGACCGCCTCACGATGCGCACGCTCATTCCCGGCGAGGTGGTGGTGAAGGCCGGCGACCAGATGCCCGGCCTCCTCCTCATCGGCGTCGGGGAGCTCGAGCTGGTGGACGGGGATGCGGTGAAGGGGGTCGTTGGCTCGGGCGAGTTCCTCTTCCCCACCGAGGTGCTCGGCGCCGGCAACGCGCCCCACACCGCCCGCGCGGGCGCGGGTGGCGCGCTCATCCTGTTCGGCGATCGCATGGTCGCGCAGGAGCTCCTCGTGACGTGTCCACCGCTGCTCGAGGTCTTCGCGGGGATGTAGTCAGCGCGCCAGCGCGCTCTTCTTGGACCCATCGAGCTTGTTGGGATCGGTCTCGATGTCCCAGTGCAGCTCCTGGTTGCCCTCCGACCCGGCGAAGCGCAGACCGAACCACCGTGCGCCCGGCGCGATGGTCGGCTGACCGCCCGGCGTCGTGGTCGGGAACTTGATGCGGAACACGTTCCGCCAGACCGTCGAGTAGGGGAAGTAGCGCTTCTCGAGCGCGCCCGGCCGAGCAATGAGCTCGATGGAGAGCGGCGCGGTCTCATTTCCATCGTCGTCGATGAGCCGCACGATCCAGGCGCTGTTGGGGCGCGTGAGGTCGGCCTCGCGCACGTTCGTTCCGTAGAGCGCGACGTAGAAGCGATGACCGTCGGTGGTCTCGGAGAGCGTCCGCTCGAGCAGCGAGCGCCGCTGCTCGACCGTGAGGCGGTAGTCGTTGGCGTAACGGACGACGTAGGCCCAGCGGAAGTCCCAGGACTCGAACGTGGCGGTCACCGTGAGGAGCGTGTCCAGCTCGCTGAGGGTCGTGAGGCTCTTCGTGCGCGTCCACCGCTCGAGCACCTGCGCGTAGTCGCTGTCCGTGTACTCGCGCGGCCCGGAGGTCATCGAGACCTTCGGGTCGGAGCACGCCGTGGCCCCGAGCAAAGCGACAACCGCGAGCGCGCCGCGCGTCCTTACCTGAGAGCCGAAGAGCATCGCCGAGTACTCTCGCCGAGCCGCGGGACGCCGGCAAGAAGCCTTCCATGACGTCCGCTCTGGTGCGTACGAAACTGCAGTATTACCGCGTAAATCGCGAGGCATGGCATCTCGGTCACACCACCGTCGAAGTCTGCGTGGCGAGCCTCGAACGTCCACGGAAGAGCCCGCTCACGCATCGCCCTTCGCCATGGGGCGCAACGAAACGTTCCCGCGCATCGCTCGTCCAACGGAGGGCGGCAGACGGTGGCACAGGGTTCGCACCCCTCCGCGAGCATCGGCGCCCCGCCCCGTTTGATCCCGCGGATGCCGATACACCTCGCAGTAGAAGGTGCACCTTGATCGAAAAGCTCGATTTCCTCGTTCGGTTCTGGGAGCTCAAGGCCAGGAATGCTTCGCTCGGCGAACCCCTGGCGAGCCGAGAGCAGATCGAGCTCCTGTCGCTGATGCAGCTGGTCGTGGGCGATCTCGACGCGCCGCCCGCGGGCCCGGTCGAGCGGCCGCGCGGCGCGCTCCCGGCGCAGATGATCGGAGACGGTACCATTCTCCCGGTCGAGATCCGGAGCGTGACGGCCGCGGCGCTGATCGTCAGCTGCGCGTCGACGATCCCGGCCTTTGCACCGGTGATCCTGCGCGCGGCGGACGCCATCACCGGCGTCGAATATGCGCTCCCGTGCAAGGTGCTCTGGGTCCACCGCGCCGCGCCGACCATCGTAGCGCTCGTCGTCGACGGGATCCCCACGCGCGCCGTATTCGCGGGGATACCGGAGCCGCGCATGTCGATGCCGCTGGCCCTCGGGAAGCACCAACGCCTCGTGGGCTGAGCCGATCCGGGGAGCAGATGCCCCGGCAGGGCGCGACTTTGTTGTATCCCACACGCGGACGCGTGCCGTATAACCGACGCCCCGATGCCCCTGAAGATCACCGTTCGGTCCGTGCTTCCCGCTCGCGAAACCGGCGACCTCATGGTCGTTGGCGTGCCCACGCTGGGCGGCGCGTCGAAGAAGAAGAATCAACGCCTCCCGCTCGACGGCTTCGATCGCGCGCTCGGCGTGTCGTTCGCGCGTCTCCTCAAGAAGGAAGAGTTCAAGGGCAAGAAGGACCAGCAGGTCTCGACGGCGACGTTCGG
The DNA here is from genome assembly GCA_043736975.1 of Polyangiaceae bacterium. Taxonomy (GTDB): domain Bacteria; phylum Myxococcota_A; class Polyangia; order Polyangiales; family Polyangiaceae; genus Labilithrix. Next base: position 5,062 of record JAYTBL010000714.1, on the reverse strand, counting down.
CAAGGTCAAAGCGGACCGCCTCGTCCTCATCGGCCTCGGCGACCTCGCGAAGCTCGGCCCCGGTGACATCCGCACGTTTGCGGCGAAGGCCGCGCGCCTCGCCAACGGCGACAAGTCGCGTCGCCTCGTGCTCGGCGTGCCCGCTGGCCTCGAGGGTAGCCTCCGCGAGATCGTCGAGGGCCTCGAGCTCGGCGCCTACCGCTTCACCAAATACATGACCGGCGATCGCAAGCCGAAGTCGGAGCTCGCGCAGGTCACGATCTGCCTCCTTGGCGACACGCCGGCGAACGCCAAGAGCCGCGTCGACGTCGGCCAGACCGTCGCCGGTGGTGTGAACCTGTCGCGCGACCTGTCCAACGAGCCGCCGAACGTCCTCTTCCCCGAGACCTTCGCGGCCGCCGCGCAGGCGATGGCCAAGGAGAGCGGGCTCAAGGTCCAGGTCTTCGACTTCAAGGAGATCCAGAAGCGCAACATGCACCTGCTCCAGGCCGTCGGGCAGGGCAGCGAGCACAAGCCGGTGATGGTGCACTTCTCCCACGTGCCCGCGGGCGCGGCGACGACACGTCGTCGGCTCGTCTTCGTGGGCAAGGGCATCACGTTCGACTCGGGCGGCATCTCGATCAAGCCCGCCTCCGGCATGGGCGAGATGAAGCACGACATGAGCGGCGCGGCGAACATCGTCGGTCTCATGCAGATCGTCGCGCGCCTCAAGCCGAATGTCGAGGTGCACGGCATCTTCGCGGCGGCCGAGAACATGCCCGACGGCAATGCTTATCGCCCCGGCGACATCTGGCCCTCGCTCGACGGCAAGAGCGTCGAGATCGTCAACACCGACGCCGAAGGTCGCCTCATCCTCGCGGACGCGCTCGCCTACGCGAAGGCGCTCGAGCCCGACCTCCTCGTCGACAACGCGACGCTCACCGGGGCGTGCGTGGTGGCGCTCGGTACCTCGTGCTCGGGCTGGTACGCCTCGAACGAGGCGACCGCCGAGGAGTTCCAGAGCTCCGTCAAGAACAGCGGCGAGGTCATGTGGCGCCTCCCGATCCTCGAGGACCTGAAGGATCAGCTGAAGAGCGACTGCGCGGACATCAAGCACACGGGCGACCGCTACGGCGGCTCCATCACTGCGGCGCTCTTCCTGCGCGAGTTCATCGGCTCCGTCCAGAACTGGGTCCATTGCGATATCGCCGGTCCGGCGATGGGCGACCGCACGCGGGGCTGGGACCCCAAGGGCGGCACCGGCCACGGCGTCCTCACGTTCTTCGACATCATCGAGCGCGCGGCGACGAGCACGGTCGCGGCCGCGCCGTCGGCGACGACGGGTACAGCCACGCCGCCGCCCGTCGGCACGCGTGAGGTGCGACAGGTGAAGTCGGTGGGCGCTGCGAAGGCCGCGCTTGCGAAGGCCGCGCCCGCGAAGCCCGTGCCCGCGAAGGCCCCGCCCGCGAAGGCCCCGCCCGCGAAGCCCGCGCCCGCGAAGGCCCCTCAGGGCCGCAAGACCGCAGCCTCGCGCAAGGCCCGCCGCTAGCAAGCCGCCGAAGGCGATGCACGCGGGCCCGGTCGCATCATGCTGACGCTCACGAAGTGAGGGGCGAAGCCCCATAAAGTGACCCGGCTTGCCCGCGGTCTGGCGTGCTGCTAGCCGTCACCGTCAGATGGACACGGATTCGCAGCCCTCGGTCGAGCGTCGCCTCACGCGTGCCATGTCGCGCGCGCTGATGGACTTCAAGATGCTCGCCGACGGCGACCGGGTGATGGTTTGCGTGAGCGGCGGCAAAGATAGCTACACGATGCTGCACCTGCTGCGCGAGCTGCAGAAGCGCGCCCCCATCCGCTTCGAGCTCGTGGTGGTGAACATCGATCAGGGCCACCCAGGATATCCCGCCGACCGGCTGCGCAACTACATGCGTGCGGAGGGCTACGACTTCACGATGGTCGAGGAGGACACCTACTCGATCGTCACCGAGAAGATCCCCGCGGGAAAGACGTTCTGCTCGCTGTGCTCGCGGCTCCGGAGCGGCATCCTCTATCGCGTGGCGACCGAGATGGGCTGCACGAAGATCGCGCTCGGCCATCATCGGGAGGACATCCTGCAGACGTTGCTCCTCAACCTCTTCTTCGCGGGACAGCTCGGCGCGATGCCCCCGAAGCTCGTCGCACAGGACGGTCACGTGGTGATCCGGCCGCTCTCGTACTGCGCGGAGGAGGACATCGCGTCGTACGCGAAGGCGCAGGCCTTCCCGATCCTCCCGTGCGACCTGTGCGGCTCGCAGGACAACCTCCAGCGCAAGGTGGTCGGCACGCTGATCAACGATCTCGAGGAGAAGCACCCTGGGATCAAGGCGGTCATGCTCGCGGCGACGCAGAACGTCCGCCCCAGCCAGCTGCTCGACAAGGATCTCTGGCGCTCGCTCGGCCTCGAGGCGGCCCGCGAGCTCGAGAACGACGGGCTCGTCGGCCTCTCGCGCCTCGTGCGCGATGTCCGGCCGTCGGTCGACGGATGAACGCCTCGCCGGCTCCCGACCCGCCGGAAGAAGCGGCTCCTTCAGCAAAGACGACGCTGAATGCGTCGCGCCGCAACGTGGTGCTCTCGCGGCTCTCGGAGCTCGGAGCATCGGCGCAGGCAGCGATCCCCGGCCTTTACGCGTGGGCGATCACCGTCGCACCCGCGGCGTGGTCGCGCGGCGCACCGCTGATCGCGAAGATCGCGGCGGTCATCGGGGTCATCGCGCTCGTCACGGCTCCGCTCATCGAGGGAGCAGGGCTGCGCGCGCCGCCGGCGGCCCAAGCGCCGCCCGCCGGCGGCGATCGCGTGAGCCATGCGCCGCCTTCGCCGCGCGGCCTGAGCGCGCTACGCGGGTGGACGGGGCCGACGTGGGCGCGGATCTGGTCGGTGTGGGGCTTCGTCCTCTCGAGCGCGATCGTCTGGACGCTCGCGCCGGGGGCGCTCTCGTCGGCGCGTCTCGACGGCGTGCGCGGGGCGCTCGGCGTGGTGGGTTGGGGGCTCTTCGCGTTTGCCTCGGCGGGCCCGTCGCTGCGGGCGGATGCGGATGCGTCGGCGCGGATCGTCGCCGGCAGCGCGCTCAAACCTCGCTCCGAGCTGCCCCGGGGGGATGGCGCGTACGTGGCGGCCGGCGTGCTGCTCGCGCTCGGCATGCAGAGCTTTGGGTGGGCGGTCGCGTCGCCTGAGCGAGCGGTCCTGGTGCGGCTCGTGACGGTGGTGTGCGGCGTGGCGGTGCTGGGCGCGACGACGAGCATCGCGCTTGCCCGCCACCAGACGCGCACACCGGCCTCGCGGAAGCTGCGCCTTCGCCGGGGTCTCCCCTGGGTGGTGATCCTTGCGCTCTGCGTGGGCTCCGGCCTCCTGCTCACCTTCCGGTGACGGCATGCCCTGCGGGGCGGTATCGTTCGAAGGCATGCAGCTGCTCGACGCGCTCGCCGCGCTCCTCGTTCTCGGTGCAGCCGCCGCCTTCACGTTTGGTGCGCTCGCGTTGACGCGCTCGAACGACGTGGAGGCTCTATATTTCCTGGTGATCGGCGTGGTCGCGCTCCGTGCGGGGGTGCAGATCGTCCGGCCGGGCACGAGCGCATGAAGGCGGGCGGGCCTCCTCGGGCGTTGGCGCTCGGGCTCCTCGTGAGCTTCGTTGCGTGCAGCGGCGGCGATCACGGGCCTGCGCCCGAGCAGGTCGCGCTGGGCGGCGAGATGGCGGCGCGCGTCGGCCCCGACGTGATTCCTCTCTCGCTGGTCACGCGGGTCGCGGCCGCTCAGAAGGTGACGGCGCGCGAGGCGCTGGGTCACCTGATCGACGATGCCGTGGCCGCGAATGGCGCCCGCGCGCGCGGGCTCGCCAGCGGGCCGCGGGCGTCGTGGCTGTTCACGGCGGCGCGGGGACGATGGATGGCCGACCGGTTCATGGAGGAGGCGCGGCAAGGTGGTCCGCCCACGGATGCGGAGATCGTGGAGCTGACCGCCCTTCACTGGCGCGAGCTCGACCGCCCCCCCGCGGTGCGGGTGGTGCACGCAGTCGTGATGCCCGCCAAGGGGGCCAACGAGGCGGCGGTCACACGCGCCAAGGCGCTGGCGGCTGAGCTGCGGTCCGCGGTGCTGCCGGCGAAGGACGGTGAAGACTTCCAGGCGCGGGCCAAGGCGGTCCCCCATCCGCCCGAGTTGAACGTCGTCGCTCAGCCGCTTCCCCCCTTCGTGAGCGACGGTCGGGCAACGGAGGGCGACGGGGGGATGGTGCCGGCCTTCGCGAGGGCCGCGCACGCCCTCATGCAGCCTGGCGAGACGAGCGCGGTGGTGGAGACCTCCTTCGGGTGGCACGTGATCCGCTTGGTCGAGCGCATTCCAGAGCAGCGCATGGCCGCGGAGGCACGCCGGACAGCGCTCGGCGAAGAGGCGTTCATGCATCGCGCGCGCAAGGCGACCGAGGCACGGCTAGTCGCGCTGCGCGCCGGCGCAGCCGTCGAGATCTCGCCGTCCTCCGAGTCGCTCATGCAGAGCATGCTCGGTCACGGGCCCTGACCATGCATGACGGGCGATCGAGACGCCCCTCGAGGCGTCCTCCGGCGCGAGACATGGAGTCGACGCCCTTCGGGCAGATCCTGACGGATCTGCTGAACCGTCTCCCCGGGGCATTCGCCTGCGCCCTGGTCGATCTCGGCGGTGAGACCGTCGACTACGCTGGCGTCGGCGACCTCTTCGACATCAAAGTCGCCGCCGCTCACGTGCGGATCGTCCTCAACGACCTGGAGGAGTACGAGGCCCTCGGCGACCCCCGATGGATCGTCATCCGCGGAGCGAAGCGCAGCTTCATCGGCCGGCGCCTCCCCGAGGGCTACGCGCTGGTGGTGCTGCTGCGGCGCAGAGCGGGCTTCACGTCGTCCGAGCGGGCGTACGGGGTCTGCGAGCGCGCGCTCGCGGCGGAGGCTGGCTGGACCGTGAGGGCGACTCGCCAGGCGTGGTTCCCGCTTCAGGTCGTCGTCGATCGACGCGGCCGACCGACCCTGGTGGGGACGCCCCCGGTGAAGGTCGAGGTTCTGGGCGCCGTCATGGGCCTGC
>JAYTBL010000713.1:0-8253 GCA_043736975.1 Polyangiaceae bacterium | reverse complement strand
CATGAGGAGCTGCCCATTGCTCTCGATCGACCAGCGATAGGCAGTGGCGCTCTTCCGCGCGGGCTCGGTCTTCACCTGTCCGCACTGGCTCGACTGCGCGCAGCCCTTCGGCGCGGGCCCCGGCTGATCCGCGCTGGGGATGGCCGTGGGTGGCGGCGAAGGCCAGAAGGGTCCGGCAGGTCGGTGACCGCCTCGCCGCGCGCGCCGAAAGGATAGAGTCACGCTCGTCATGGCGCGCCATCACATTCGTCTCGGCGCCTTGGCGGCCGGCGCGGCCATCCTCGCATCCGCGCGGCTCGCTGCGGCGCAGCCCGCGCCCTGCGAGCCGGCGGGGGTGGAGGCGCTCGAGCAGATCCACGCGGAGAGCATTCACACGCGGCGGCTGCTCGCCGACGCGGTGCTGGCGGCCGGGCTCTTCAGTCTCGCCGGCGGCGCCGCGCTGATCGTGCCCGCGGGCGACGACCGCGCCTGGCGCTTCGCCGGCGTGAACACCGCGATCTTCGGCGCGGTCAACACGGTGGTGGGCCTCCTGGCGCGGAGCGGGATCGCGCGCGAGGAGCGAACGTGGGAGTCGGTCGAGGCGCGCGCGGCGCGACGCACGCCCCAAGGCCTGGTCCGCGCGCGCATGCACGCGGTGATCGACGAGCGCCGCGAGTCCGCGGCGCACGCCGTCAACCTGGGGCTAGGCTGCGCCTACCTCGGCGTCGCCGGGACCGTCGTGCTCGCCTCGCAGCTCGGCGTCGAGCACCCGGATCGCTGGCTCGCGAGCGGCGCGGCCATCGGAGTGCAGGCGCTCTTCCTCGTCGCCGTCGACTCCATCGGGCTCTGGCGCTCGGGGCACTACCACGGCCGGCTCGTCGAGGGGCTCGCGCCGAGCGTGTCCGTGCTCCCCGCGCCGTCGGGGATGGAGACGCGGGTCGGCGTCACCGCCACCTTCTGATCCGAGCGGTCGCCGTCACGCGAGCCTCACCGCAACGCCTCCAGAGCGTGCGGGAGGGTTCACCGGTCGGTCACGCGCGCGAACTGCCGATGGCACGTGCATCATGCACGCTTCGGCCATGGCCACCCGTGAGATCGTCGCTCTCGCCGTGGGACTCTGCTCGCTCTTGCTCTATGTGGCGATGTCACTGCTCGTCCAGCTCCTGCTGCGGCGCGGACGTCGTCGTGGCTGGGTCCTCTGCGCTGCCGACATCCTGCGCTGGCGGAGGCCAGCGGCGCTGCCGCCCCCGCCGGGCCGCGGGTTGGTCAGCATCCTGAAGCCCCTCTCCGGTGAGGACGATGGGCTCGCCGACAACCTCGCCTCCTTCGCCAAGCTCGGCTACCCCGAGCTCGAGATCGTCTTCGGCGTCGCGCACCCCAACGATCCTGCGGTCGCTCATGCGCGCGCCTTCATCGCCCGCCACCCCGAGGTCGAGGCGCGGATCGTCTTCACGGATCCCAACGCCGCGATGAACCCGAAGGTCGCGCAGCTCATCGGGCTCGCAGCGGCGGCGCGCGGCGCGATCTTCGTCATCAGCGACTCCAATGTGCGCGTCGACCCCGGCTACGTGGAGCAGGTGGTGCGGCCCCTCGACGACCCGCGCTGCGGCGTCGTCAGCAGCCTCTTCTCGGGGACGGGAGAGCTCACGGTGGGTGCCGCGCTCGAGAACCTGCAGCTCTGCGCGGTGGTCACACCATTCGTGGTGCTGAGCACGCTCGGGCCAACGGTCACCATCGGGAAGTCGATGGCCATGCGCCGACGCGACCTGGACGAGCTCGGCGGGTTCGGCGCGTTCCGAGACGTGCTCGCCGAGGACCTGATGCTGGGCCAGCGCTTCCTGGCGCGCGGGCAGCGGATCGCGACCTCCTTCCACCAGGTCGAGAACCGGAATGTCCAGACCTCGGTCGCCCGCATGTTCGGTCGCCACGCCCGCTGGGCCAAGATGCGACGCGTGCTCGCGCCGACCTGCTTCGCGCTCGAGCTGATGCTGTCGCCGGTGCTCGTCGTCGCGTTCGGCGTGCTGCTGGCGCCGGGGCCGCGCACCGCTGGCCTGCTCCTTCTCGCCGCGCTCCTTCAGATGTTCTTCGCATGGGCATCCACGACGGCGATCCGCGGCCACGCGGTCCCCTTGAAGTACGCGCCGCTCGAGCTCGTACGCGTGGTGGTGATGTTCGGCTGCTGGCTCGAGGCGTGGGCGAGCCGCGAGGTCGTATGGCGCGGTCATGCGCTGACGGTCGGCGCAGGGACGGTCGTGACGCCCTCGACCAGGCGTCGCCCGCGCGCATTCCGTCTGCCCGGGTGAACCTGGATCCTTTTTCCAGGCGCTCGCGGGCAGGCATCCGCCTCGGTGACGGGCCTGTGTCAGCAATCGTATGCAAATGTATGTATTTCCGGCTCGCAGGCCTGATTTGCCACGAGAAACGAATGTTCGGCGACTGGCACGTGGGGTGCTCCAGGGCGGGCGCGCCCTCCGACTCTCTCACGAAAAGGATTCCTCGATGGCTACCTGGCTCACCGCTCTCTCTGCCTCCATCCTCGCCGTCGCGCTCGCCACGGGCTGCGCCGCGCCGTCCAGCGACGCGAGCAACGGGGCCCCTGAAGACAACACCGCCGAATCGGACCTCACGGCCGCGTCCGACGCGGCGATCCAGGGCAAGCTTCGCGGGATCCTCAAGGACGTGAGCTTCACGTCGGAGAGCGACTTCGGCTACCTCGTGTTCGAGGGCGACGCGACCCAGGACAAGCGCCTCAGCACCAAGCTCGTTCGCCAGAAGCTCCAGGCCGCGATCAAGGCGCAGAGCTCGAGCCGTCGCGACATCCTGCCGAGCAGCTGCCGCGCCGTGCGAAACAGCGTGAGCGAGGCGATCGCCACGGGAGACGGCGTCGAGGTGCCGAAGAACCGAGACGACGACGACTTCGTCTCCGCGAACCACGATCGCCAGCTCAGCATCGCCCTCAAGGTGATGCGCTCCCAGCTTCGCGGCGTCGTCGGCTACACGTTCGGCACGAACGCGTCGGGCGATCAGGACGACGTGGGCCCCGTCCTCTTCGTCTACGTCGGCATCTCCAAGACCACCGGCAAGCTCATCGCGATCATGACCGAGGCCGTCTTCACCTGAGGAGACCTCAGGGGGCCGATCGACCCCGGCGCGCGCCAGCGATCCGCCGCCGGCGCGCCAGCGTGTGGAACAGCGAGCCGTCGTAGAGGCGGCGAAGCGTGCGCGGGGTCACCGCGGGGACGTCCTGGCCGTCCTCCTTTTTCGTCGCGTCCGCGGCGATGCAGAAGAACAGCCGAACCTCCTTGTCCGAGAACCAGCTGCCCAGCGCACCTGCCAGCTTGCCCATCTTTGGCCTACGGTTGCCGCGCTGGAGGATCAGCGCGCGCATCTCCTTGGCCGTGATCGAGCCCTGCGTGGCCGCGACCGAGAGCGTCTTCAGCGCGGCCTCGTCGATCTCGCCGTCGTCGCCGTAGGAGCCGCTGTCGAAGGGGTGCTTGCCCTCGTTGATCTTCGCGACCGCGATGCGGAACGACGGCTTGCCCTGCGTGAGGTACCCGAGGAAGCCGTTGATGATCGGGGTGAGCAGCACCTTCCAGTGCGCCGCGATCCCCAGCGATCCCAGACCGGCCCAGGTCTGCGCAATGGTCACTTCTCCGGTGTGCTCGGGGTCGAAGAACGCCACGTGACGTTGCAGCGCCGTCATACCCCCCAGGGCGGTTGCGTTCTGCATGCGAACGAGAAGATATTCGTTTCGTGCCCGCACGCCAGCACGCCCTGACCATCATCGCGCCGGTGCGAACCGCGGCGCGCGCCGGGCTCGCGAAGCGCCTCGTGGACATCGAGCCCGAGGTCGTGAGGGCGCTCGCCGGCGCGAAGTCCCTGCATTTCAGCCGCTTCGTCGTGATCGAGAACACCCCCGGAGACTCGGGGGGCATCCTGCGGCTGGTCTTCGAGAGCAACCACGATGGCGAGCAGGAGGCGCATCTCGCCGAGATGGCGAAGGTGCTCGCGCGCTTCGAGGACGACCTCTTCGGCAGCTGGGAGGGCTACGAGAAGGGCAGACTGGTCGCCTTCGCGGCCGCGCATGCGCGGAAGGCCTCGAGCTTCTACCTCGGTCATCCGGGGCTATCGGTCGGGCAGATCCAGAACGACGGCCAGATCCGCCTGCGCCTCGGGGAGCTCCTGGACGAGGAGGCCGCCGCCGGCCGCGTGAAGGGCAGCACCGCCGTCGATCTGCGCGCACGCCTCCTCGCCTCGCTGGCGAAGGAGCCGCTCTCCACCGAGCCCGTCGATCGCGGGTTGCCTCCGCAGCCGTGGGCACGTCTGTACATGTACGCCGGCCTCGGGTCGCTGGTGGTCGTGATGGGCGCGGTGCTCCTGCCGCTCACCGCGCTCGTCGAGCTCTGGGAGCAGCGCCATGAGGATCCGCAGGACCTCGTGAAGGAGGCCGACGAGCGGCTCGCCACCATCGGCAAGAAGGAGGACAAGATCGGCCAGAACGGCCTCACCCACTACGTCGCGATGCGCAAGCATCCGCTGCGCAAGATCACGCTCCCCATCGTCCTCTGGTTGGTGGAGCAGGCGCGGCAGACCATCGCCTACGAGGGCACGCTGGGCGGGATCTCCAGCATCCACTTCGCGCGCTGGATCGATCTCGGTGACGGCACCCTGCTCTTCTTCAGCAACTACGACGGGAGCTGGGAGGCATACCTCGGCGACTTCGTCGACAAGGCGCACATCTACCTGTCGGCGGTGTGGTCGAACACCAAGTGGTTCCCGCGGACGTTCGCGCTGCTGCTCGGCGGCGCCTCCAGGGAGTCGGAGTTCAAGCAGTGGGTCCGCACCTGCCAGGTCGAGAACCAGATCTGGTACAGCGGCTACCCGGAGCTCACCGTGCTCGACGTGCTGCGCAACGCGAAGCTCCGCGAGGGCGCGACCGGCACCATGAACGAGGAGCAGGCCAAGGCCTGGCTCGCGCGCCTGTGAGGAGACCAGCATGAGCGCCCTCGAGCTCCACGACATCCAGGGCATCGTCCTGTTCGCGTACGCCACACTGCGCCACGCGCGGTACCTGTGCATCACGTTCGACGAGGGCGCGCGGCCGAACCACTGGCTGGCCGAGGTGCGCCACGAGGTGCACGGCGCGCGACGCGACACGCATCACCGCGACGAGCGCGTGCAGCTCGCCTTCACCAACGAGGGGCTGGTGCGCCTCGGCCTCGACGCCGAGGAGATGATGTCCTTCCCGCGCGAGTTGCAGCAAGGCATGGGCAATCCGGTGCGCGCGCACGTGCTCGAGGACGACCCCGCCACCTGGGAGTTCGGCGCGCCCCATCAGACGCCGGTGCACGCGCTGCTGATGATCTTCGCGAAGACACCCGAGGGAATGGAGGCGGCACGCCAGCGCCTCGTGACCCGCGTGGAGAGCCAGGGCGGGAGCGTGGTACACGAGGACGTCACCGAGACGCACCAGCCGCTGCACGAGCCGTTCGGCTTCCGCGACGGCATCGCCCAACCGCACGTCCAGGGCAGCCCGCGCGCGCGCAAGTCGCACGAGGTCGAGGTGCCGGCGGGCGAGTTCATCCTCGGATACCCGAACGCCTACCAGGAGCTGCCGCCTTCACCGCAGGGTACGGGCGGCTTCGACATCGGACGCAACGGCTCGTACCTCGTGTATCGAAAGCTACGGCAGGATACGGCGGGCTTCTGGCAGTGCATGCTCGATCGCGCGGAGCCGCCCGGGGATCCACGCGCCGCGACCAAGCTCGCGGCGAGCATCGTCGGTCGCTGGCCGAGCGGGGCGCCGCTCGTGAAGTACCCCGATCGCGACCCCGGGCTCTCCGGCGCCGAGGACGACTTCGCGTTCTTCGAGGAGGATCCCGAGGGCAAGAGGTGCCCGCTCGGCGCGCACATCCGGCGGGCGAACCCGCGTGACATGCTGATGCCGACGCCGCACGAGTCGACGGTCGCGGTGGGGCGTCATCGTCTCCTCCGGCGCGGGCGGGCGTACGGTCCGCGCGCGCCGCTCACGCCGCTCGCCGCGGCGCAGCCGCAGACGGCGGAGCGCGGGCTGGTGTTCCTGGCGCTGAACACCAGCTTCCGGCGCCAGTTCGAGTTCGTTCAGCAGACCTGGGTGAACAACCCGAAATTCGGCGGCCTGTACGATGAGCGCGATCCGCTGATCGGCCACGTGCCGAAGGAGGGCCAGCACTTCTCGATCCCGGCCGACCCGGCGCGGCGCCGCCTCTCGAACCTGGCGACGTTCGTGTCGATGCGCGGTGGCGGCTACTTCTTCGTCCCCGGCCTCGCCGCCCTGGAGTGGCTCTCGCGCCGAAGTCGAAGTCGCCCTGCGGAGCGCTAGAAACCGGGGGCGCTCATCGAGAGGCAGCGATCGACGCGTACGATACCCTGCTTCGTGAAGAAGGCGGTGCTCTGCGCCAAGAGCTCCTCGCCGTAGCCGCCTCCCGTCAGCTCGCCCTTGCGATGACGCGCGCACGCGGCGAGGTAGCCGAGGTCCGCCACGTCGAGACGCGGGATCGCGTGATCGAGCGCGCTCCGGGCTCCGGCGCGATCCCCGCGCACCGCGCAGGCGCCGGCCCGCAGGAGATCGCCCAGCGCCGGCGCGTAGCGGAGCTTCTCCTTCGCGAGCTGCTTCGCCCACCGATCCACTGCGCGCTGCGCCCGCCTGCGATCGTGGCCCACCGCCGCCGCCGCCAGCGCCGAGAGGCCACACTCGTACAGGGTGAACACGCGCACCATCGCCGAGCGCCACAGCATCGAGCGCTCGAGCGAGGGTAAGAAGGCGAGCGTTCTGCGCCACGCAGCGGCGCCGTCCCGGCGGTAGCGATCGATCGAGGAAGCTGAGATGAAGCCGCCCCACCGCCCGCCGTCGATCGCCTCGGAGTCGCTGCGCGCCGCGCCCAGGCTTGCGATCTCGAGCGCGCCGTCGAGGTCGTCGGCGACGATCCTCGCGATACATGCAGGGTACACGAGGTAGTTGATGGCGAAGCGGTCCTCGCGAGCCCGCGCCTCGTCCATGGCCGCCGGAATGCGCTGCGCCGCCTCGCGTAGCTCACCGCTCAGGATGAGCACGTTGCACATCCAGCTCTGCGAGTTCGCGAGCTCCCACGGCACCGCGCGGCAGCTCTCGCGGAGCATGCGATCGGCCCGCTCCAGATCGGCCCGCGCGCTGCGCCACTCGCCCAGCAGGAAGTGCACGGTGCCGGCCGCCAGGAGCGCGAGCGCGCGCGGGCGCGGCTCCTCGATCTCCTGGGCGACGCGCTCGGACTCGCGCACCAGTGACTCGGCGCGGGCCCGGCCACCCTCGCCGCGTAGCGCGTGGTTACCCGACGACACCGCGAGCGCGCGGCACAGCCGGACCGGCTCACCTGCCTCGAGCGCGAGCAAGAGCCCGCGCGACGCATAGTCCGCCGCGCGCAGCGGATCACTGAGGAGGAGACCGGTGGAGGCGGAGAACGCGACGTCGATGCGCGCGAGATCGGCCGCGCCCACGCTCTGCGCGGCGCGCAGACGACGGCGCAGCGGCGAGATGCGCAGCTTCGCCTCTTGCCACAGAAACGACGCGAGCGCGCGCTCCGGCGAGCGCGGGTACGGGAGGTCCACCTCGTCGAGCACCACGCGAAGGACCGACAGCCCCCGCGCATCACGACCGCTCTTCAGGTAGTCCTCGGCCGCGAGGCGGCGCAGCTCGAGCGCGTCGCCGCCCGTCGCGTGCGAGGCCCCGGCGAGGTAGGCGTCCGCGGCTTCGCCCAGGTGCTCGGCGTTCGCGTAGGCATCGCCGAGGCGGCGATGCAGGAGATCGAGCGGCGCGGCGCGCAGGCGGATCGCCTCGCGGTAGAGGGCGACCGCGCGCATGAACGCGAGGCCGCGGTCGGCGGCCTCCGCGGCGGCGACGACCACGGTCCTCGCGCTGTCGAGGTCGCAGGCCGCGAGGAAGTGACCGAACACCGCGTCGGCGTCGAAGGACGGCAGCTCCGCGGCGAGCGCGCGCGCGATTCCGGCGTGGCACGCGCGTGTTCGCTCGGCGCTGAGGCTCTGGGCGATCGTCTCCCTGATGCGATCGTGCGCGGTCTCGATCGCGTCGTCGTCACCGAGGCCGCGCGTGACGACGAGCCGCGCCACGCGCAACGCGAGCGCGGGCGCGCGCAGGGTCGAGTCGAACTTCGCGGCGCGCGCCGCGACGCCGTGGGTGAGCGGACCGCCCGCGACGCTCAGCGTCTCGAGCAGCTCCCGAGCGTCCGCGGGGAGCCGCGC
>JAYTBL010000712.1:0-3349 GCA_043736975.1 Polyangiaceae bacterium | reverse complement strand
GCTCCGCGAGCGGCAAGCCCGCGAGGACCGTGGCGACGGCGCCGAGCGTGGCCGTGATGGCGCTGCCGCCGCTGCCGTAGATCGTGTTGGGCAGATCCGTGGGGCAGGGCGCGGCGAGGGCCGTGCTGGACAGCGCGGTGATGAGCCCGAACCCGCACAGCGCAGGCAGGCGCCGGCGCAGCGACGGGGACGTAGTCTCTTTTAGTAAACCGGCGTCCTTTATAATGAACACGGAGCCCGCAGTGCACACGGGGTGCCAGCAGCGACGCGCACGATCACCGGCGTTTGCGACGGGAGGGCCTCCGCTCCAGCCGGCGCTCCGTCGCAGGCCACGGGCGAGGCCATCGAGTTTGATGGATCCATCGTCCACGATAGGGACACAGCCGGCGGCGGGACGCCCTGCGGTCTTGTTTGGCGAACGACCATCCTCTATAGTGAACACATGAGCGCGGTCAGCACGCTGGGTGCCAGCTTGGACGACGAGCCTGCGAGCGAGCCCTTCGAGTCCTCGTCGCGCCCGGTCGCGGCGCGGCGCCCGGTCACGGGCGAACCCATCGAGCTCGATGGATCCATCGTCCACGATAGCGACGTGATCGGCGCCGGCACCGGGCTCCGCGAGGTGGTCGCGCGCGTCGAGCGCGTGGCCCCTACCGATGCCCCGGTGCTGCTCGAAGGAGAGACTGGCTCGGGCAAGGAGGTCATCGCGCGCATGATCCACGCGCGCTCGCAGCGCGCGTGCGGCCCGACGATCCGCGTCAACTGCGGAGCCATCGCGCCCGAGCTCGTCGACTCCGAGCTGTTCGGTCACGAGCGCGGGAGCTTCACCGGCGCGACCGCCGCCCGCCTCGGCTGGTTCGAGCGCGCGGACGGCGGCACGCTCTTTCTCGACGAAGTCGCGGAGCTACCGCTCGCCGCCCAGGTCCGCCTCCTCCGCGTGCTGCAGGACGGAACGCTGGAGCGGGTCGGCTCGAGCCGCAGCACGAAGGTCGACGTGCGCGTCGTTACCGCCACCCACCGCGATCTCCGCGCGATGTGCGCGACCGGCACCTTCCGCGAGGATCTCTGGTACCGCATCAGCGTCTTCTCGGTGCGCATCCCGCCGCTCCGCGATCGGATGCAGGACGTCCCGCTCCTCGCCAACCACTTCGCGCATCGCGCCGGCGTGCGGCTGACCGGCGTGCCGCTGGTCCCGAAGCCCGCCGAGATCGAGGCCCTCCTCCGCTACCGCTGGCCGGGCAACGTCCGTGAGCTCGCCGCCGTGATCGAGCGCGCCGCGATCCTCGGCGGCGGACGCCGCCTCGAGGTCGCGGTCGCCCTGGGCGACGGCATCCACTCCTCATCCTCTCAGGTCAGCGCCAGGCCGGGCGGCTCGGCGCCGAGCAGCGGCCCGCTCAAGACGCTCGACGATGCCGTTCGCGAGCACATCGAGCGCGCGCTGGTCCTGACGTCGGGACGCATCGAGGGCCGGGGCGGCGCCGCCGACGTCCTGGGCCTCAACCCGCACACGCTGCGCGGCAAGATGCGCAAGCTCCGCGTCGAGTGGTCCCGCTTCCGGCAGTGACCTCGCCCCTCAGGGGAAGCGGTCGACTGCCTTCGTACCTCCACCGAGGGTCGGATAGATCAGCGTGATCTTGGCCGCGTTACCCGACCACGTGCCGACGTTGTAGCTCGAGCCCTGATCGAACTTGTGGTCGCAACGAAGCGCGGTCGTGGTGCGCGAGTTCACGCAGCGCGCGCCGAGCGTCGTCCATCGGTCGGTGAAGCCGTTGCACGTCCAGTCGCGATCGCAGACGGCGCACGCGCCACCGCCGCTCGTGCCCGACGACCCGCTGCTGCCCGAGGTGCCGGACGAGCCCGACGTGCCGCTCGTGCCCGATGTGCCCGACGAGCCGCTGCTCGACGACCCGCCACCGTCCGCGACGGCGCCGCCGTCCGACGGCGGGTCGAAGCCCGTGTCCTCCCCCGGCAGCTGTGTCTTCGACGGCGCGTCCGCGGCGCCTCCACTCGCATCGCTACCCTGCGCGTTGCTCCCCAGAGCGCACGCCGCGCCCCCGAGGACGCGCAGAGCGAGGGCCGCGCCGATGGCGAGCCGATGCAAGCCCCCACTTGCGACGGGACGCTGCCGGAGCTTCCGTGCGCGCGTCGCGCGCCGGGATCGTTTCGTCGCGATCCCGGCGCACGCTGCGCTCCTGCCGGCTCAGAACGGAATGTCCACCGTCGTCGCCGCCGCGGGCGCCCGCCCGAAGCTGCTCCCGTTGAGCGACGACGGCGCGAACGGCGCCTCCGCGCCTGTGCCCTCCGCGTGGCTGCGGGTGGGCTGGTTCGGCGAGTGGACCGCGAACGCCACGATCTCGGTGCTGTAGTGCTTCTGTCCCTCCTTCTCGTAGCTGGACGTGCGGTTCTGACCGCTGACCGTCACGCACATTCCCTTGCGCAGGAACTTCGCGAGGGTCTCGGCGTGCTTGCCGAACACCGTCACGCGATGCCACTCCGCGCGCTCCTGCCAGTCGCCGTTCTTGTCCTGCCAGCTGTCGTTCGTGGCCACCCTCAGCTTGAGGATGGCCTTACCTCCCGGCGCGATGCTGAGCTCCGGATCGGCGCCGAGATGACCCATGATGAGAACCTGGTTGAGTCCGTTCATGCCTGGGGCTTCAGCATGTCGTGCGCCAGGATCGCGACCGTGCAATCTCGCGCACTTGAATCGACGTAGGGCTGGCCTGGACAGATCCCGCCCTGGCCCGGCCAGGCCCGCCGCTATGCTGCCGCGTGTGAAGCGCCTCTCCTCTCTCGCCTTCGTCGCTGCGCTCTCGACCTCGGCCTCGGGCTGCTACTCGAAGGCCACCGCCTACGACGCGAAGTTCACGTTCGCGTACGCCGCCGGCGCCGACTTCGAGAACTTCCAGAAGCCGATCGCGCCCGGCGCCAAGCTCGATGTCGTCGTCTTCGCGAACGGCAGCGAGGACAAGCTCGTGATCACCAGCGCGCGGTCATCGAAGCCCGGCGTCCTCGCCGTCGCGTCGGTGGCGGAGCGCACGCTCACGCTGAAGGGCGTCGCTCCGGGCGTCGCCGACATCGAGGTCACCGCCCGCGACAGCAGCGGCAAGACGCTCGTCGACCGCGTGTACCTGCACGTGGAGAAGCCGGCCGTCCATGGCGTCTCCCATTCGTGCACCGAGGGCGCCGAGGCGATCTACGTCGAGAACACGGATCTGTGGGTCTACCACGCGCTCGCCACCAGCGATGGCCGCCCGGTGATCGGTTACGACTACGTCCCGCTGCGCATCGAGCCCGCCGCCGGGCTCCGGCTCGTTGCCCATCCGCAGGGCAGCGCGGCCTACCTGTACCGGGC
>JAYTBL010000711.1:0-17305 GCA_043736975.1 Polyangiaceae bacterium | reverse complement strand
TGATGTCCGCGCGCAGCTCGCTGAATCGCCGCGCGTCGGCGCTCAGGTGCCAGATCAAGTTCGGCGTCCACGCCCCGCCGAGCAGCGCCATGCACTCGGCCAGCGGACACTGCGGGTTCAGCGGCGCGGCCTTGTTCTTTCGTCGCGCGAGCGCCATGGGCACCTCCACCCGGTTTCCGAAGGGATACCACGATCGACGGGTATCTGCAGGTTAGATGGTTTACGAAGGTAACCGACTCGCTACGCTCCGCATCGGAGACGTCGCATGATCCGCAACCATCAGACCGAGGCGACCCGCCGGCTCGGCATCGCCCATCCCATCGTGCAGGGGCCGTTTGGTGGCGGGCTCTCCACCGTCGCGCTCGCAAGCACCGTGTCGAACCTCGGCGGCCTCGGCTCCTTTGGCGCGCACATGCTGCCGCCGGAGAAGATCGCAGAAACCGTGGACGCGCTACGAGGGAGCACCACGCAGCCGTTCGCGGTGAACCTGTGGGTGTCCGATCACGATCCCGGGGGCGACCACCTGTTGCCTGCCGAGCGCGACCGGATCACCGCGCTCTTCGCCCCGTACTTCGCGGAGCTCGGGATCCCGCAGCCAGGCTTGCCGGCACGGTTCCACCCTTCGTTCGGCGCCCAGGTCGAGGCGCTGCTCGAGGCGCGGCCGCCGGTCTTCAGCTTCGTGTTCGGCATCCCCGAGCCGCGCATCCTCGAGGAATGCCGGCGACGGCACATCGTCACCGTCGGCGCAGCGACCTCGATCGCCGAGGCGCGCGCGCTCGACGATGCCGGCGTCGACGCGATCGTCGCGACCGGCGCCGAGGCCGGCGGACACCGCCCGTCCTTCCTTGCGCGCTCCGAGGACTCGCTCATGGGCACGATGGCGCTGGTACCCCTCGTCGTCGATCGGGTGCGGGTCCCCGTCATCGCGGCCGGCGGCATCGCCGATCGCCGCGGCGTGCACGCGGTCCTCGCGCTCGGCGCTGGCGCAGCACAGATCGGGACCGCGTTCCTCGCCTGCTCCGAGTCCGGAGCCACCGAGGGGCATCGCTCGTTGCTCTTCAGCGACGCCAGCGAGCGCACCGTACTCACGCGCGCGTTCACGGGGCGTCTCGCGCGCGGCCTCGTCAACCGGTGGACCACCGAGCTCGGTCCGAGAACGAGCGAGCTCGCCCCCTTCCCGGCGCAGAGCTGGTTCGTCTCCCAGCTCCGCGCCGCGGCCATCGCCGCCGGCCGAACCGACCTACTCTCGCTCTGGGCCGGCCAGATCGCGCCCAATCTCCAGCACCACACCGCGACCCGTCTGATGAACGCACTTCTCGAGGAGAATCCATGAAGCTCTATTTCTCGCAAGGCGCCTGCTCGCTCTCGCCCAACATCGTCGCCCACGAGGCCGGGGTCCCCATCACGCTGGAGCGGATCGACATGAAGGCGAAGAAGACCGCCAGCGGCGCGGACTTCCTGGCCATCAACCCGAAGGGCTACGTCCCGGTCCTCGAGCTCGACGACGGCGAGGTCCTCACCGAGGGCCCAGCCATCGTCCAGTACCTCGCCGACCAGAAGCCGGAGTCGGGCCTCGTCCCGAAGGCCGGGACGCTCGAGCGGTACCGCGTGCAGGAGATGCTCGGCTACATCAACTCCGAGCTCCACAAGGCGTACAGCCCGCTCTTCTCGCCCGGTACCCCCGCCGAGACCCGCGACGTGCAGACCGCGCACCTGAAGAAGCGCTACGCGCTGCTCGACGAGCGCCTCGCCAAGCAGCCGTACCTGTTCGGCGACACCTTCTCGGTGGCCGATGCCTACCTCTTCACGGTCACGCGCTGGGCGGTCCTCGTGAAGCTCGATCTCGCGGCGCTCACCAACCTCATGGCGTTCCAGGAGCGCGTCGCGGCGCGGCCCGCGGTGCAGGCAGCGATGAAGGCCGAGTCCCCGCTCCTCGCCTGAGATGGCGACCGCGACCGCGACCGCGACCGCGTCCGCGTCCGCGTCCGCGACCGGGACCGCGCTCCGCATCCGGTCTGCGGACATGTGCCGAGGTCGGCGCGCAGCGCTCACCGATCTGTCTCTCTTGCACGTGAGACGCTTGTGATCGCCCGCTCGCTCGTGTTTCCGTAGAACAATTGGGAGGCAGTGCGCTTCGCACGCCGGCTCAGCGAGGAGG
Source organism: Polyangiaceae bacterium (assembly GCA_043736975.1). Classification (GTDB taxonomy): domain Bacteria; phylum Myxococcota_A; class Polyangia; order Polyangiales; family Polyangiaceae; genus Labilithrix. The sequence continues at coordinate 15,147 of JAYTBL010000711.1, read as the reverse complement.
GTTCCGAACATGATCCGTGGACTGCTCGTGGTGGTCGTGGCGCTTGGGCTGGGTGCAGCGGGATGTGCGACCGACGTCGAGGATCCGGTGCCGGTAACGCCGGGGCCCCGGCCCGAGGTCGAACGTCCCCAGCAATCGCTTGGCACCGTGCCGCCAGGCGACGTGCTCGACAACGAGCCGCGCGCGCAGGCCGACCTGCAAGCAGGGCCGAACCGCCTGCCGGCGATCAACCGCGAGAACATCCCCAAATTCCCGGTCCCCCAGCAGGCCGACCGGTAACTAATCGAGCTTGTCGTCGTCCGGGACGTCGGCCCTCGGCGGTGCCGGCTTCGTGGCGTCAGGCGCAGCCTTCGCGGGCGCTGGCTTCGCGGCCGGCGCGGCGGACGGGCCCTCCCCCACCTTCACGAAGACGCGGCGCTCGCCGATCGCGATGGGGACGATCTCGCGCTTGCCGAGGTCCCACTTCTTCTTCGCCGCGTCGAGCGCCTTGAGCGCGTCGCCCGGCGCGTCCGTCGAGTTGACGAACGTGTCGTAGTGCACCGGCACCATGCGCTTCGCGCCGAGGTCGAAGAACGCCTGGACCGCCTCGCCGGGATCGACGTGCGCGCGGCGCATGAAGTCGCGCGGCTCGATGGGGCCGATCGGCAGGAGCGCGACGTCGAGGTCGGGGAAGCGCTGGCCGGTGTCGACGAAGAGCTTCTGGTCGTAGGCCGTGTCCCCGCCGAAGTAGACCTTGAGGCCATGGTACTCGATGACGTAGCCCGTGAAGCCTTCGGTCATCCAGTCGCCGTCGAGCCCGTAGCGAAAGCCGTTGTGCTGCACCGGCGTGGCGGTGACGCGCAGGCCGTCCTTCTCGTACGCCTGCCAGGTGCGGAGCTCGAGGACGGGGAAGCTGAAGTCGGTGAGGTACGTCACGCCGGTGCGCGGCATGAGCAGCATCCGAACCTTCGGCTCGATCATCGAGAGGCTGCCGAGCGACAGATGATCGAAGTGCAAGTGCGAGACGAGCACGGCATCGAGCGCCGGCAGGTTCGCGGCGTCGAAGCCCGGCTCGACGAGGCGCTTCGAGATCTGCCCCACCGTGGCGGTGAACACGGGATCGGTGAGGATCAGCTTGTCGTCGATCTGGATGAGCGCCGTGGCGTGCCCGATCCAGAGCACCGAGAGGCGCGCGCCCTTGTCGACCGCGTCGGTGAGCTTCGTGACCGGGCGCGGCGACTCGAAGAGAGATGCAGCGGCGCGCCCGAAGGCCGAGCTGAGGCTGCAGCCGGAAAGCAGCGGCGTCGCCAGGAGGCCCCCAAGGGCTAGCGTGCGGAGCGCGTTGCAGGGGAAGCGCTTCATGGCGTCACGTTCGCGTCGTTCATCGGCGGCGCGAAGACGCCCTCCTTGACGTTGAAGGTGCGGCTCCAGCGGACCTGCACGCGGGCGGGGGTGCCGACGGGGAGGTCCTTCTTCGCCGAGACGAGGCGCCACGTTCGCTGATCGCCGTCCTCGAGGTCGGCGTCGCACATCGTAGTGGAGTCGAGCGCTCCCTCGTAGAACGCGCGCTCCTCGGTGCGCGAGTTGAACGGCGGATTGAACCAGTGCACCGAGACGCAGTAGTGCCCCGCGTTCCCGCCCGCCTGCTCGGCGGCCTCGAGCTTGACGTCGGTCGCCACCGCGCCGTCGGGCAGGCGTGAGGTCCGCGCATCGAGGATGCGGATGGTCGAGACGCGATCGCACGCCAGCGCCAGCGCCAGGACCAGGAGCGGCAGCGCGCGCATCAGAAGTACCGGATCCGGAAGGTGCTGATGAAGGTGAGCGGGCCGTGCGCCGGCGCGACCGTGATCTGCACGCCGAACAGCCCAAAAAGCGTGTAGAGCCCCGCGTCGTAGGCGATGCGCGGGACGCCGTTGAAGGCGTAGACCGACGTGCCGATCGACGTCGAGAGATACTCGCCGCGCTGGATGAGCGGGAACGTCGCGCGTACGCCGGGCCGCACCAGCAGGCGATCGATGTGGCCGAAGAAGTACTCGAAGCTCGTGTCGAGCTCGATCGACCCGCTGTTGCGCGCCAGCGGGTCGATGACGAACGATCGCCAGCGCGTGATGCGACGGTTCGTACCCCACGAGTACACGAGCGGCGTGAGCTGCCAGCGGAGACCGAACGCGAGCTCGGTCGAGTCCTGCTGGATGCCGTCGGGTCCGGTGCGGTGCACGCGCCCGCCACCGACCTCGGGGCTCGGGATCAGCTGCGCGCCGATCCAGCCGAGCGACGGGTAGTAGCTCTGGCTCGCGTAGGTGTACGACGAGTCCGGCGGCTGCATGCTCGGCGGCGGCGCCGGGTACGGCGTGTGCACCGGCAGCTCCGCCTGCGCGCGCACGCACTGCATGCATCCTGCAAGCATCGCCGCGAGCCCCAGCGCGATCGGTCGCCCTCTCACAGCCCGAGCGCCTCTTGCAGACCGGCCGAGCCGAGCTGCTCGAGGGCTTCACGCCGGGCGACGAAGCGCTGCCACTTCTTGCCGACACGGATCGCGTCATCGGTGATCCGGGTCACGGAGAAGCGCAGCGCAGCGAAGACTGCCTCGGCGTGGAGCGCGCCCTTCTCGATCGCGGAGAGCTCACGCACCTCGCGATAGCCGGCGACGATGGCGCGGCCGATGGCGTGGTCGAAGGTGTCGCGGAAGGACCAGGAGAGGATCGTCACGGCGAGGTCGTAAGCAAAGGGGCCGCGGTGGGCGCTCTCGAAGTCGAGCAACGCGGCGATCCTAGGCGAACTTGAGGAGGCTGTGTCGTCCCAGAGGACGTTGTCGCGGAAGAGATCGCCGTGCACGAGCCCCGACGGCAGGTCGACGGTCCGCGCTGCCGCCGCGGCGCCGAGCTGTCGCCGGAGCGGCGCGGCGAGGAGCTTCGCCTCCGCGTCCTGGCAGACGGCGACGCGGTCGCAACGGAGGATGAGCTCTGCTGGACCGAACCGGCCCGCCCCCAGCGGCCCGTCCGGCGCCGGCCCCGCGAGGTGCACCGAGGCGATGGCAGCCCCCACCTCGCGCGCCGCCTCGGGGGTGACAGCGCGCAGGCAGAGCATGTCGCCCGCGACCCACGGGAAGAGCGCGGCGGGCTTGCCGGCGACGAGGCGGACCATGGCGCCGTCGCGGGCCACCACCGGCGCGGGGGTCCTCACCCCCGAGGCCGCGAGGTGCTGGAGGAGACGGGCCTCGGCGGCGGCGCCGGCGGCGTCCTGCTCCTCGTAGAGCCGCAGGAAATAGCGGCCGGCCCCCAGCTCGAGAGCGTAGCTGGTGTTGACGGTGCCAGCCTCGATGCCACGCGCCCCGCGCCGCGGCCCCAGGTCGTAGGCCGAGAGCAGCGCGTCGAGCTCGTCGTCACGAGGCACCGTGAGGATCGCCATCGGGCGACGCACTATACCGTCCTCGCGAGCTTTCCTGCGTCAGAGCGGCGATTTATGAACCGATTCTGCGGAGGCGCTCCGAATGATTTGTGGACTCCGCAACGAGGACAATGGTATGCGCGCACTCAGCCAGTGACTGTCCGAGCAGAGCGGGCCGCAGGTTGCGGTCTTCTTGCGCGGGCTTCGGACCACCTTATGAGCCTGAGTGAAATGGCAGCGACGAAGAAGCCTGCGAAGGGGAAAGCGGCCGACGCGAAGGGCTCCAAGAATGGAGCCAAGCCGGCAGCAGGGAAAGCAGACAAGACGCCGGAGGCACCGAAGCGCAAGCTCGGCCTCCGCGGCGCCGCGCCGTGGGCCGCGCGGCATGCTGCGAAGCATGCCGCCGAGGCTCGTGCCCGCGCCGCCGAGCCGCCCCTTCCGGGCAGCGCGCGCGCCACGATCCGCACGCCAGTGATGGCCGAGGACATAAAGGCCAAGATCGGCGAGCTCCACAACTCGCTCCAGACCATCAAGGGTCTCCGAAAGAACCTCGCCAAGGGCTTCTACGACATCGGGATCGTCCTGAAGGACATCCAGGCCCGCCAGCTTTACCAGGCGAAGGGCTTTGGCACGTTCGAGGCTTTCCTCGAGCGCGAGACCGCCGAGCTCGGCAAGACCACGGCCCTGCGCCTGGTCCGCATCGCGGGCCTCTTCCTCAAGGAAGGCGCCCTCGAGCTGGGCATGGACCGCATCTTCATGGCGCTCATGTCGATCGAGGCAGGCGACGGCATCACGCCGGACGCACGCCCGAGCGGCAAGATCCCGCCGCCGCCGCTGTCCTCGTCGGTGCTCCCGCTCAAGCCGCCGGGGCGCTGATCTCGCTCCGATGATCTCGCTCCGATGATCTCGCTCCGATGACCGGGCGCCAGCGCCCGGTCATCGTTCGAGGCCGTCAGTCGGCGTCGTCGGCGTCGTCGGGGCGTTCGATGCCTGCCAGGCGGAGGCCGCCGGTCGAGCCGAGGTCGTAGAGGTGCAGGACCAGCGGACCCCTGGCCACACCGTTGGCGACGCGCACCACCACGTAGCGCGACGGATGGTCGTCGGCGGGTCCGGACGCAGGCGCCTTCGGGGGCAGCGCAATGCAGACCTTGCCGCCCTCCCCCGCCGTCACTTGCGGATGCTCGTCCGACCGCCGGTCCGCACCGGCGCGCTGCACGCTCGCCTTGTAGGTGAAGGCGCCCTCGGGCCACGTCGACGTCTTGCGCGCGAGATCGACCGCGCACAACGCGCCCGCGTCGACGTGCACATCGGTGACGGGCGACACCTTCGAGAAGTAGCGCGTGAGGATGATCTTCTGGCGCGCGAGCAGCGTGTCCATCAGGAACTTCGTGTGCGCCGGGTTCGTCAGGTTGCCGGCCTTCACCGCCGCCGCGACGTGCTCGGGCTCGAAGCGCGCGATGATGCGCGCCGCCCACGCGCCGTCGCGCTCCTGCAGGTTCTGGAACGCGGGGTTCGGGTACTCGCCCTTGTACTCGTCGGGGTCGAAGTCGCGCGCCGTGAAGTAGCCGAAGTCCTCGGCGTGCGGGTTGTGACGCGCGCGGTCCCAGGGACGCTCCGGGATCCCGAGCGACACGAAGTCCTGGAGGATCCAGCGAAAGTCGAGAATGTACGACTGGCCGTGGCGGCGCGAGAAGCCGTCGATCGTCCACTCGCTGCCGAAGCAGTCGCCCATGTCGATGTACCAGTGGCGGACGTGCCCCTTGCCGGTGGGGTGCTTTTCGTCCTCGTCGTGCCACGTGTCCATCGAGTTCTGCTCGCGCGAGTCGAAGTGGTTGAGCCACGCCGCCATCACGCGCGCGCCTCGGAGATCGCGCCGGTGCTCGTGCGGGATCACGTCCGATGGGTCGTCGGGGCGCCTGCCCTCGTACTTGAACGGCCCGAGCGGCTTGCCCGGAAGCCAGCGCGAGGCCGCGGCGCGGAACCGATCGCCACGCCTCGATGTCTTCGACAGGAGCTCGTCGAGCAGCTTCTCGTCGAAGGGGCGGGGCGGACCGGTATTGGCCTTGATGGTGAGCCCGGGCTTGAGCTTCAGCTGCTTGCGCGTGAAGTAGACGATCGAGTCGCACGGCGCCCACCACCCGGCGGCGTAGTAGAACCGGCTCGCGATCGCGGTGGCCGCGGTGGCGCGCTCGCCCTGCGACTCGTCGGTCTTGAGCATGTACTTCGTGCCGTCGACCTTGATCCGGAAGCCAGGGTTCGCGCCGTTGTCCTTGCCGTGGTCGATGAGCCAGCCGTCCGCGGGCGGCTCGCCGTCGAGCGTCTTGCCCGCGACGCAGTAGCCGCTCTCCACCTGGCCAGGGTTCATGGGCGCCGCGCCGATGCGGTTCACGAACCAGCTCGAGTCCGGCACCTCGTCGAAGGCGTTGACGTTGCGCGCCTCGCCGACCGACTTCAGCCGCAGCGCGTACGACGGCGGGCGGAACAGCGAGTTGTCGGCGGCGTCCCACGCGAAGGACGACTCGTACTCCTCGGGCTTGCAGTCCTCGGGCTTCGTGCCCTTCTTGCACTCCACCGCGACGTAGTCGAGATCCTGGTCGACGAGCACCGGCGGGCGGAGCGCGAACTTCGGCCCGCCGCCGGAGCCGCAGGCGGCGACGCCGAGAACGGTGACGACGAGCGCTGCGCGAGCGAGGCGGTCAGAAGCCATGGTGGGTTCCCAGGACGAGGCGGACGGAGTCGACTTTGAACTGATCGTTGAAGGGCTCGGAGCCGACGGCGAACAGGAGCTCGAAGCCGCTCTCGCGCGCCCCGTTGGAGCGGACGCCGATGCCGCTGCTGAGCCGGGTCTGCTTCACGTCGAAGCCCGCGAAGCGAGCGCCGAAGACGTTGCCCGCGGCGGCGTGGATGACGCCGTCGAGGAACACCCAGATCGGCCAGCGGTACTGGAGGCTGCCGACCACCGAGCTCCGGTCGACGAGGCGCGAGCGCAGGAACCCCGGCATCAGGTTGTCGCCGCCGAGCGTGACCTGGTCGGGGAACGGGACCGAGCCGGCGAGCGGATCGACGAGCTCTGCGGCCACAGCGGCGCTGATCACGCGCTGCTGCTTGGTGAGGTCGAGCGCAGCGCCGACCGAGCCTCCGTACTTCACCCAGGCGCGGCGCTCCTGACCCGGGTTCGGGTCGAGCGTGTAGACGCTCTCCTCGTGCAGCTCCACGCGCAGGCCGCTGCCGGGGGCGGGGAGCGCCTCGCGGGAGTCGAGCTCGAAGTCCACGCGCTGGAAGGCGCCGGCGTAGCCTTGACCGTAGCCCGGTGCGAAGAGCCGGCCCGCAGCGACCTCCTGCTCGAGCGAGGGCTCATCACAGCAGCCAGTGTCGCCGAAGAACAGCGTGCGGCTGCCGGCCTGCGAGCGGATGAAGCTGGAGCGCCAGAAGCGCTTCTCGTGACCGATCGCCACCTGGCTGATCGTTGATGAATAGCGCGAGCGCGCGCCCTGACGGCTGAGCGGTCCGACGCCAGAGAACGGGTTGTCACGCCGGCGGACGAGCGTCCCTTCGATGAACACCTTCTCGGTCTTCGAGAGCGCATACGAGTCGGCGATCCGCGCCGCGATCCAGTCGGGACCCCAGGTGCCGAAGTGGAGCGCGATGCTGTTCTCGTCCGCGACGATGTAGTTCCACTGCGCGTTGAAGCCGACGCTCGGCTTGAGCCCGAAGTCGAGCAGCGCCGACGGGAAGATCGCGATCTCGCCCAGCGGCGCGCCCCGACGACCGAACGTGAGGAGATCCTGCGCGTTCTGGATCCACTGGCCCTTTTCGGCGCTCTGGACGACGGCGCCGGTCGGACGCCGGACGACGAACTCGGTGAGGAGCCAGAGCGGGAAGAGTACGACGCGCGGCGGCCACACCGCCATGTCACCGACCGTCGTGCCCTCCTCGGGGACGCCGTAATCCTGAGGCGCACGCTTGTCGTCGGCGTTGGCGACGGTCGAGACGAGCGTGAGCGACGCAGCGGCGAGGAACGAAGAGAGGGTTCTCGAAGCTTGCAACCCGGACGCAGTATCTCGAATTTTCGGAGCCTCGTCGCTGACGAAAGCGATCGCAGCAGGCGCTCAACGCATCAGCGCTTCAGCGCTTCAACGCTTCACCTGCCGCAGGTTCTCCTGCGCCTGCTCGGTCGCCAGGAAGATCCCGCAGCGGGTGAGCACGCCGGCCTCGTCGAAGTCGAGCATCACCGGGAACTCGCCGTCCCCCCAGGACGTCATGAATCCGCAGATCGCCTCCTGGCTGCCGATGCCAATCACCCCCGATTCCGTGGGGCGCGAGCGGACCTGCTTCATCAGCACGTAGTGGTGCGAGTGCGGGCGGAAGTCGTAGGCGAAGCGCAGCTCTCCGGTGTTCCGCAGCGCATCGAGCGCATGTGCGGCTTGACGCGCCTGCTCGAAGGGCAGGTCCATCCAGCCAAAGGTGTCCTCCTCGATGCGCCCCGCGCTGAAGCGGCGCCCCACCTCCTCGGCATGCACACCCCAGAAGGCGACGTCGGCGCGACCGTCGACCGGGACGTCGTGCTGCCAGGCCGCGACCGCGTCGACGTCGAAGAAGCCTGCCCGCGCGGACTGGACGATGACCCGCCCCGCCTCGACCGTGCGCGAGGCCTGTGGCTTCTCCACGAAATCGACGAAGATCGCCTGCCACTGGCCGATGAACGGGCCCTCATCGATGCGGAGCCCGCTCACCGGCAGCTGCCGATCGCGTGGCACCTGGGGGATGGCGACGCCCGGCACCCCCAGGTGCTCGAAGTCGTAGCGCCCCTGCGACAAGGCAGCGCGTACCGCAGTGCCGGGCGGATTTCCCTCCCAGGCGCCGAAGCGGCCGAAGTCCGCGACCAGCAGCGCGCCGCTCCTCGACGTCACGTACCCCAGTGATTCGAGCGCCACCCCCGCCTCTACCTTCCCGTCGGGACCGACACGATGACGCGCGCGCCGTGGCCCCGCTCGCTCTCCATCGTGACATCGCCGCCGTGCTGGTCGACGATCTTCCGCACGATCGAGAGGCCGAGCCCGGTGCCCGCCTCCTTCGTCGTGAAGAAGGGGTCGAAGACGCACGCCAGAACGTCGGGCTCGATCCCCGGCCCGTTGTCGGCAAACGACATGAGCACGCGATCGCCCGAGGGCTGCACCGAAGCGGTGAGCACGCCGCCCTGCTTCATCGCCTCGAGCGCATTGACCACGATGTTGATGGTCACCTGTTTCAGCTTCTCGCGGTCGCCGATGGCGACGCACCCGTCGTCGGCGAGGTTCCTGACGATCGCGATGCCGCGCCCCCTGGCGCTCTCCTCTTCGAGGTCCAGAACCTCGTCGACCAGGCGCGGCAAGTGCACCGGCTCACGCGCGATTCCGCGCGGGCGCGCGAGCTCGAGGAAGTCGGTAAGAAGGCGGTTGAGGCGTCCGATCTCGTCGCCGACGATGCGCACGCGGTCCTTGAGGGCCGCGCGCGTCGGCTCCTCGGCGTCGAGGCGACCGAGGTTGCGGTTCAGGAGGTGCAGCTGCAAGACCGCGGCGTTCAGCGGGTTGCGGATCTCGTGCGCGAGGTTCATCGCCAGCTCGCCCATCGCGGAGAGCGCCTCGGCGTCGGCGGCGCGCTTCTCGAGAGCACGGCGCTCGGTGATGTCGATGCCGATGCCGTAGACCATCGAGCGATTGTCCGGTGACCGCGAGATGTGCCAGCGCACGCGGCGCCGCGCGGTGCTGGGCACGCTCTGATCGACGAACCCCGTCTCCACCTCGTGATCACGGTTGCCGATGACCGCGGTGCGCATCAGGCCGCGGTCCTCGGCCGGAATCCACGACTCCAGGAAGGGCCGCCCGACCGCGTGATCGGCGGCGATGTTCACCAACGCCGCCGCCTTGCGGTTCATCAGCGCGACCTTGCCCTCGCTGTCGAGCGCGAAGACGAGGACGTCGGTGACGTCGACGAGGTCGCGATAGCGCTTCTCGAGCTCCTCGCGCTCCCGCTTCAGCTGCACCTTCCCGAGCGCCTGCTCGACAGTCGAGATCAGCTCCTCGGGGCGGAACGACTTGAGCACGAACGCGAAGGCGCCGGAGCGGAGCGCGCCGATCGCTGCGTCGACGCTGGCGAAGCCGGTGAGGAGCAGGACCTCGGAGAACGGCGAGACCAAGCGCAGCTGCTGGATGAGGTCGATGCCGCTCACGTCGGGCAGCTTCACGTCGACGATCGCGACGTCGAACCCCTTCTGCGCCATGGCGAGCGCGGCCTCGCCGCTCTGCGCGGTCTCGATGACGAGCCCCTTGATCCCGGACGCGATGACCGCACGCAGCGTCTCCGCGAGCTCCGCGTTGTCGTCGACGATGAGCACGCGGCCGGTGGGGCGGACGGCGGCCAGCGAGGGGTTCGAGCTCGGCACGGTCGTCGCCACCGTCAGCCCGTTCCGAGCAAGCGCTTCAGCGTGTCGTTCACGAGCTGCGGGTTCGCGCTTCCCTTCGTCGCCTTCATGACCTGGCCCACGAAGAAGCCGAAGAGCGCCACCTTGCCGGCGCGGAGCGACTCGGCCTGCTTCGGGTTCGCGTCGATGATCTGCTGGCACACCGCCTCGATGGCCCTGGGGTCGCTGACCTGCGCCATGCCCAGCTCGGCGACGAGCGCGGCCACGGTGAGGGCCTCGCGACCCTTCATGGCCACGTAGACCTCCTTCGCCTGCTTGCCGCTGATCTTCCCGGTGTCGACCAGGCGCAGCAGCTCCGAGACCTGCTTCGCGGTGACCGGAAACGAGGCCTGCTGGCCCTGCGTGGTGACGTCCCGCAGCACCTCGCTCTGGATGAAGTTCGCGACGTGCGTGGCATGCGCAGCGTCGAGGTGGAGCGTCGCTGCCTCCTCGAAGAACGCGGCGACGCGCGGATGCTGCGTGAGGACCTGCGCTGCGTACGGGGTGAGGCCCAGCTCGCGCACGAACCGATCGCGCTTCACCCGCGGCAGCTCCGGGAGCTCGGCGCGGGCGCGCTCCACGAACACGTCGTCGAAGATCACCGGCGGGAGATCGGGCTCCGGGAAGTAGCGATAGTCCTGCGCCGCCTCCTTGCTGCGCAGCGAGAAGGTGGCGCTGTTCTTCTCGTCCCAGCCGCGCGTCTCCTGCGTGATGCGCCCGCCGCCCTCGAGGACCTCCTTCTGACGCTCGATCTCGATGGTGATCGCGCGCTCCACGAACTTGAAGGAGTTGATGTTCTTCAGCTCGACGCGCGTCCCGAGCGTGTCGGTGCCCAGGGGGCGGATCGAGACGTTGGCGTCACAACGGAACGAGCCCTCCTCGAGGTTGCCGTCGTTGATCCCCAAGAACACGAGGACCTCGCGGAGGGTGCGCAGGTACTCGGCGGCCTCCTGCGCGCTCCTCAGATCGGGCTCACCGACGATCTCGACGAGCGGCACCCCGGCGCGATTCAGATCCACGACCGACTGGCTGCGCGCACCGTCACCGTCGTGGATGGTCTTGCCCGCGTCCTCTTCCATGTGGATGCGGAGGATGCGGGCGCGCTTCGTGGCCGGCGCTGCCTCGGTGCCGCGCTCGCCGGGGACCGCGATGTCGAGGTGGCCGTGGTCGCTGAATGGCTCGTCGAACTGGCTGATCTGGTAGCCCTTGGGTGAGTCGGGGTAAAAGTAGTTCTTCCGCGCGAAGCGGCTGCGCGTCCGGACGTGGCAGTCCAGCGCCAGGGCGGCCTTCACCGCCATGCGGGCGGCCTCGGCGTTGAGCACCGGGAGCGCGCCGGGCAGACCGAGGCAAGTCGGACAGACATGGGTGTTGGGTGGGGCCCCGAAGGACGTCCGACAAGGGCAGAACAGCTTGCTCGCGGTGAGGAGCTGCGCGTGCACCTCGAGGCCGATCACGGGCTCCCAACCGTCGGGGGCGAGGGTCATCGAGGCCGAGGTTAGCGAATTTCGCCGCGAACTGGTCCATCGGAGGGCTCCGGGACTAGCGTGGGCCCTCCGATGCCGTCCGACGCCATCCTCCGCGGCTTGCCGCTCGCCATGCTGACGGTGTCGCTCATTTCGGTGCCTGTGCTGCTCCTCGAGCCCCAGGGCCTCCCCCGGATGCGGTCGCTCGAGGCCGAGCTCTCGGGGGTACAGAACGAGAATGCCGAGCTCCGGCGCGATGTCGGTAAGCTCCGCTCGGAGGTGAAGGAGCTCCGGGAGAGCCCCACGGCCGTGGAGCGCATCGCCCGCGAGCAGCTGGGGCTGGTCCGCCGGAGCGAGGTCGTCTTCCAGTTCGATCGGAAGTGAATGGGCGAAGCCCAGGTCCTTCCTTTAGAGTAACCTCGTGACGGACGAGCTGGCAAAGGTGCTCCTCCTCGAGGAGGCGACCTCACGCGAGGTGATCGCCGAGTTGCTGCTGGCGACGGTGATGGGACCGTCGCCGTTCGTCCAGGTTCTTGCCAAGTCCCGCGAGGTGAGCGCCGACGTGCTCGGGCGCTACCTCGCACGCACCGAGGCGCCGTTCCTGCGGCAGGTGGTGCCGCTCCTCGAGATCGTCGAGAAGCTCCCGCCGGGGCTGTGCGCGGCGTTGCTCGCGCTGCCTGTCCGCCGGGACGCGATCACCGGGACCGTCGATGTGGTGGTGGTCGATGCCGCCGATCCCCACCCCGGCCAGGAGATCGCGTTCCACCTCGGCGCGCCGGTGCGCCTGGTACGCGCGCCGCTCGCCGCCATCGAGGACGCACTGCGGCGGCTCCGCAGCCCTTCTTTGCCTGCCCCGGCGGCGGGCGCGCGTGACGACGAGCGCCTCTACGACTCGCGGCCCCGCGCGGGCGCGCCGCCGGCGGCAGCGTCGAGCGAGACCACGGTGAGCCCGTTCAAGGGCGGGACCTTGCCGCCGGCGGACCCGGGGCTACGCATCACCGCGTCGCAGGCGATGCTCGACGCACTGTCGGCCGATGCGCTGCGACCGAGCCGCGTTCCGGTATCGGAGCGCCAAGCGCACGTGATGCCCTCCTCGTCGTCGTCGTTCAAGCAGCGGCGGCCCACGGTGACGCCGCCGTGGGGGACGCAGGTGGGCGCGCCGACGCTGGCGAAGAGCGAGCCGCCCTCCGATCCGCCGCGCAGCGGGCTGGGCTCGGAGATCCCCATCCCGCTCACGCGGCGCACCTACGCGGCGGTCAGCGGAGGCACGCAGCGGCCGCCGCCGCTCATCGACCCGCGGGACTCGCTCGGCGAGGGCTACGCGGTAGATGCCGGGCACTTCCGGCAGATCGTCGAGGTCAACGAGCGCTCGCGCAGCGTGCCCGATCCGAGCGGCGCGTCGCTCATGCAGCGCGTCTCGCCGATCCCGTCGTTCATCCCGGGCCCGCCGCCCCTGCCCGACACGGGCGCGTATGACGCGCATACCGCGTTCGCGGACATCGGCGGCATCCTGGCGGCGCTGCGCGCGGCGGGCGCCCGCGACGAGGTGCTGGAGCTGGTGATGACCGGGGCGCGCATGGTAGCGCGGAAGGTCGCGCTGTTCGTGGTGAAGCGCGGCGGGTACCTCGGCTGGGCATGCACGCCGGAGTTCGGCGAGCGCGCCGCGCTCCAGTCGATCCTCGTGCCGCTGGAGAGCACGAGCGTCTTCGAGGACGCGGTGCGCGACGGCCTTTACCTGGGCCCGCTCCGGCACGACGAGGTGCACGCCGCCTTGCTCCACGTGATGCACGGCGCGTCGCGCGACGTAGCGGTGGTCCCGGTCCGGGTGAGCGGCAAGACGGCGGTGGTGGTGCTCGCCGACGAGCTGGGCGACACGATGCTCGCCACGCGCCGCCTGGAGGAGCTCGCGCGCGCCGCCGGCGAAGCCTTCGCGCGCATCGTCCGCATGCGACGTTGACGCGGCCGGCAAGAGCTCGCCCGAGCGCTACGCCGCCGGCCCTGCGAGCACGCGGAGCGCGTCCGTGGTGGTGAAGATGCCGATCACGCGCCCGCGCTCGATCACCACCGCGCAGCCGTAGTGCTCCGACGCCATTTGTCTCGCGACCTCGGAGAGTGGGGCATCGGGCGGCACCGCGTAAGCGTCGGAGATCATCGCGTCGCTCACCTCGTCGGCGTGGACGTTCACGCCTCCAATCCGCTCGAGGAGATAGAGGTCACGCTCCGTCATCACCCCCACGAGCTCGCCGTGCTCGAGCACCGGAAGGTTCCGGCAGCGATGGTTGCGCATCATTTCCCGGGCCGTGGACAGCGGTTCGCCCCGGCCGATGGTGAGCGGCTGGGCGGTCATCACGTCCTGCACGGTGAGCGCCGCCCTGGGAAGGCGCTCCGCGGCCGGGGTTGCGTCGGTCGAGATGTGCAGCGCCATGGGTACGGTCTCCTGATGCCCATGTGCAACGATCAGGCCAGGTGCGACCCTGGCATAGGCCACCCCGCGATCTGGCCGGGCCATCCCCTCATTCGCGGATCGGCCTGGAAAATGAGCATTTCCCGCGCGGCATGCGCGCTGCTGAACGTCTCGTCATGACGCTCCCCGACGCCGATCGCCTCTGCATCCTCCGCTTCGCAGCCTCGTTCCTGTGGGCCGATCTCTCGGTCGATCTGGCGGAGCACGCGTTCTTCGTCGATCTCGCGCGCGAGCTCGGCGTGCCCCACGCGAAGCTGCCAAGCGTCGTGGATCTGCTGAACGTGCCGCCGCACGCGGAGCTGGTCGACCCCACGCGCGTCTCGCCGCAGCTCGCGCAAACCGTGCGCGACGTCGCACTTCGTGCGATCGCCTCCGACGGCAGGGTCCTGCCGAGCGAGATGGCGCTCTTCGATCTGCTCGACGAGCTCCTTCCCGCCTCCGCCGCGCTCAGCCCACGTATGGCTTGAGGTCGATCTTTTGCGGCTTCGCATCCCAGATCTCGTTCGCGTACTCGCGGATCGTACGATCGGACGAGAACATCCCCATCTTGGCGATGTTCCGCACCGCCATCGCGTGCCACGCGCGCTTGTCCAGGTACGCCGCGCTCACGCGCTGCTGGCACGTGACGTAGGCGTCGAAATCCTCGAGGATCATGTAGGTGTCGTGATCGAGGAGGTGGTCGGTCAGCGGCTTGAAGAGCGACTGCTCATCGCCGCTGAAGAAGCCGTTCGCCACGAGGTCGATGACCTCGCGCAGGCGCTCGTTCGACTCGTAGACCGCGCGCGGACGATAGCCCGTGCGCTGCATGTCCGCGACCTGCGGCGTCGTGAGACCGAAGAGGAAGAAGTTCTCCTCCCCCACTGCCTCGCGGATCTCGACGTTCGCGCCGTCGAGCGTGCCGATGGTGAGCGCGCCGTTCATCGAGAGCTTCATGTTGCCGGTGCCGGAGGCCTCCTTGCCGGCGGTCGAGATCTGCTCGGAGAGATCGGCAGCGGGGATGATGCGCTCCGCGAGCGACACGCGGTAGTTGGGCAGGAACGCGACCCGAAGGCGGCCCTGCAGGTCGACGTCCCCGTTCACGACGTCGGCGATGCCGTTGATCAGCTTGATGATCAGCTTCGCGACGCGATACCCCGGCGCGGCCTTCGCGCCGAAGAGCACCGTACGCGGCGCGGCGAGCGCGTTGCTGTCGCGCTTCGCGTCGAGGTAGAGGCGCACCACGTGCAGCGCGTTGAGCAGCTGCCGCTTGTACTCGTGGAGGCGCTTGATCTGGACGTCGAACATCGAGTCCGGATCGAAGCGGAACTTCCAGCAGTCGTCGGCGTAGCGCGCGAAGTCCGCCTTGTTCTGGCGCTTCACTGCGGCCACGCGCTCCACGAACGCCGCGTCGTCGGCGAAGGGGGCGAGCTTCTCCA
>JAYTBL010000710.1:0-3362 GCA_043736975.1 Polyangiaceae bacterium | reverse complement strand
CGGCGATGATGCGGGCGCCGCACGTGCTCTTCGTGGGCGCGGCCGGGGTGTTCTTCACGAGCGTCGCGCTCATGGTCGCCGGTCGCGCGTTCGATCCGTCATTTGCCCGCGGGCGCCGCGGGAACTAAGAGAGACCCATGCTCGCCCCGCCGCAGCTCCCGCGTAACCTCGAGGCGAGCTTCCGCGATCTCGACAGCACGAAGCCGGAGACCCGCGTCTCGGCCATCCACGATCTCCTCCGCCACGCGCGCGAGGACGAGGCGGTCCGCACGCGCGCCATCCCGCTCCTCGAGATGCGCCTCGCCGACGTGATGCCCAAGGTGCGCGCGGCAGCGGCGGTGGGGCTCGCCGATCTCGTCGCGAGCGACGCGGTGCCCGCGCTCCTCCGCAGCGTCGACGACGACGACGCGTACGTCCGCCAGATGGTTCTGAACGCGCTCGGCGAGCTGGGCGACGCGCGGGCGCTGCCGCGGCTGAGGCGCGCGCTCACCGACCCGCGCGCGGAGATGCGCTACCAGGCGATCATCGCCTTCGCGCGCCTCTGCGAGGACCCGACCGAGGTGGGCAAGGCGCTCCTCACCGCGACCAACGACGACGACGACGCGGTGGTGCACATCGCGCTGCGCATCGCCGAGGAGCGGCTCGATGCGGGCAAGGCGGTCTCGGAGCTGATGGTGACGCGGGCGCGGGCGCTGCTCGAGTCGGGGTCGACGCACCTCAAGGTGGTGGCGGCGATCCTCCTCGGCAAGTCCGGCGAGAAGGACGGCAACGCGCTGCTCCTGCGCGTGGTGCGGGGCGACACGATCGCCGGGGAGTCCGCGGAGAAGGAGGACGAGCGCGCCGCCGTCGAGCTTTGCGGCGCGCTGGGGCTCGAGGAGGCGCGCCCGCATCTAGAGCGCCGCGCGTGGGGCCTGAAGCGCCTGGTGCGCGACACCTGCGTGTTCCACGCGAAGATCGCGCTGGCGCGGATGGGTCACCCGCGCGCCACGAGCGAGATCATGCAGGACCTGGAGTCGCCGCGCCCCGACGTGCTGGGCGGCGCGGTCGTCTCGGCGGGGCGCGCGCGCCTCGCGCAGGCCCGCCCGCGGATCGCGGCGCTCGCCGCGGGCCTGGTCGATGCCGAGCTGGTGAAGGAGGCGCTGGCGCAGCTCGACGAGGCGTCCGGACCCGAGCGAGAGAGCGAGCGCGCTTGACCCTCGCGGCGGACCTGCTCGACCTCCGCTACCGCGGGGGCGGGCACGTCGAGAGCTGGTTCCTGAAGGCCACCGAGCCCGGCGGCCGGCGGGCGATCTGGCTGAAGAACACGGTGCTTGCGCAGGTGCATGGCGAGCGGCGGCACGTCAGCGCCGAGATCCCGCCGCTGGCCGAGGCGTGGGCGGTCGCGTTCGATCGCGAGCACGGCCACGTCGCGGTGAAGACGCAGGTCCCGCTCGAGCAGGCGCGGTTCGCGCGCGGCACGCTCGACGTCGCGGTCGACGGCTGCGAGCTCTCGCTCGGTCGCGCGCGCGGCGCGCTCGCGACCGGGACGCGCCGCATCGACTGGGATCTCGCGGTCGGCCCCGAGCGAGCGTCGCCCATCCAGCATCTGCCGCGCGCGTCGCTGTACGAGGGGCGCTTCCCCGCGAACAAGCTGGTCACGCCGCTGGCCGACGGCCGCACCTCCGGCCTGATCACCGTCGATCGCGGGACCGGCGCCGCGCCCGCGCGCTGGGAGGTCGGCGCGTGGCCGGCGATGATCGGCCACACCTGGGGACCGGCGCACGCGCGCCTCTACGCCTGGGTGCACTGCAACTCCTGGGACGACGCCCAGGACCTGACGTTCGAGGCGGTGAGCGCGCGCGTGCGCCTCGGCCCAGTGCTCTCGCCGATGGCGACCGGCGTGTTCATCCGCTGGAAGGGGAGGGCGTGGGACCTCAACGCGCGCGAGCTCTTCGGCAACAACCGCGGGCTCATCTCGCTGCGTCGCTGGGAGGTCACCGCCCAGGGCCGTGGTATCGAGGTGAGCGCGGAGCTCTCCGGCGAGACGGACGACTTCGTGGGCCTCCACTATCCGAACCCCTCGGGCGCCATGACCTATTGCCTCAACACCAAGCTGGCGCGCACGCGCCTCGAGCTGCGCCTACCGGGCGCCCCGCCGCTGATCGCCACCTCGCGCGCGGGCGCGCTCGAGATCGGGACGCGTGATCGCGAGCACGGCGTCAGGATGTACCTGTGAAGCCGTCGCGCGCCGTCATCACGATCATCGCGGTGGTGCAGCTCCTCGCCATCTCGCTCTGGGCGAGCGGGCTGGTCACGCTGGGCGCGGTGGTGGCACCCATCGTGTTCCGCGTCGTGCCCGCGCCGGGGAGCGCGGACGCGATGACGCTCGTCTTCCGCCGCTTCGACACCATCGCGATCACCTGCGCGGCGATCGCGCTCGTCGCCGAGGCGGCGTTCGCGCTGCGCGGCGGCAAGGTCACGCGCGTCGACGTCGCGCGCGGCCTCGCGCTCGCCGCGGCCGCGGCGCTGGCGATCGCGATCGGCGCCTGGGTCTCGCCCGGCATCGCCGAGCTCCACCGCCAGGGCGCCATCCGTCACGTCGGGGACGCGGGGATCGCGCTGGAGCGCCTCCACAAGCTGGCCGAGAGCCTCGCCAAGGGCGAGCTCTTCGCCCTGCTCGTCGCGTTCATCCTCACGCTGGTCAAGACGACCCGGCCCTCTACGGAAGGCACGCCCCCTGCATCACCAGCCACTGGACCTCGCTCCTGAGGGCCGGAACATCGCTTCGTCCAGCATTTCGGGCCGAGGCTGTTGCAGAACACCACGTTAGGAATCTATCGCTCCGGAACGCCATGTCATACCCCGACCGGGCAGCGTCGATCCCCGTGTATCCCGTCACCGATTGTTCACAATCGCTTGACGGTGTGGGGCCAGGAAGGTAGCGTGCGCGCGCCTTTGCTGCCGTGCCTGAGGTTGGCGAAGGGCGTTCCGAACCAGTGTTCGCCGGGCGGGCTTTTCATTCTGAATCGCGCCTGGATTGAGATCGCACGAAGGATCTAGCTTGCGGCGAACGGCGTCGCGGAAAGCAGTAGGAGGCTACAGATGGTCAAGAAGTTGTTCGCCCTCGCAAGTGTTACGGCCCTCACCGGGCTCATGGCGGCGGTTGCCGCGTCGGGTTGCTCGTCGACGACGACGGTCGACGGGACTCCCACCGCCGAAACCGGTCCCGACGCGAAGGGCCCCCTCAAGGAGGCGGCGCCTCCGGATCCGGATGTGGAGGCGGGTCCCGCGACCTGCCCGGCGCCGACGCCTGTGACGGAGGCTGACATCGGCCTCACGTGGGTCGCGCCCGGCACGCCGCAGAGCGTGTGCGGTCAGGCGGA
>JAYTBL010000709.1:0-3374 GCA_043736975.1 Polyangiaceae bacterium | reverse complement strand
AGCGGTGCCCGCACTACGGCGCGGCGGCGGTCATCGACCTCGCGATCGCGCCCTCTCCCAGCACGCGCTACCGGCTCCAGGCGCTCGGCGTGCGCTCGATCTCGAACGTGGTCGACGTCACGAACCTCGTGATGCTCGCCTGGGGCCACCCCCTGCACGCGTTCGATCTCGATCGCGTGCGCGGCGGCAAGATCGTGGTGCGCCTCGCGAAGGACGGCGAGAAGCTCACCACGCTCGATGGGGTAGAGCGCACGCTCGTGGCCGACGATCTCCTGATCTGCGACGGCGAGGGCCCGGTCGCGCTCGCCGGGATCATGGGCGGCGCCTCCAGCGAGATCCAGCCTGGCACCAAGCGGGTGCTCTTCGAGGTCGCGTATTTCGATCCGCGCGGCGTCCGCCGCAGCGCGCGCCGCCACGGCATGCATACCGAGTCGAGCCATCGCTTCGAGCGCGGGGTCGATCCCGGGGATGTCGCGCTGGTCCTGGAGGACGCCGTCGCCATGACGCTGCAGCTCGCCGGCGGGACCCGCACCCCCGGCCGCCTGCACGTGCAGGGCGCGAAGGTGCTCGCCGAGCCGATCGCGCCCGCGCGCCGTGCCCTCACGCTGCGCGCGCATCGCCTGAAGGACCTGCTCGGAATCGACATCCCGTTCGCCGAGGCGGTCACCACGCTCGAGCGGCTCGGCGGCGAGATCACCAAGCAGACCGACGCGACCTGCGACGTGCTGGTCCCCACGCACCGCCCCGATCTCACGCGCGAGGTCGATCTCGTCGAGGAGGTCATCCGCGTCCTGGGCATGGAGAGCGTGCCTGCCGAGCTGCCCGCGATCCGCGCCTCGCGCGACGTCGGCGGGCGCGAAGAGCTGGCGCGCCGTGCGCGAGAGGCGGCGTCGTCGCTCGGGCTCTCCGAGGCCATCACCTACGCGTTCACCTCGGCGCGCGCGCTCGAGGCCCTGCGCGCGCCCGCGCCCACCGTGCTCCTCCAGAACCCGCTCGGCGAGCACCACGCCGTGATGCGCACCTCGGTCCTGCCCGGCCTGCTCGACGCCGTCGCCAACGCGCGCCGTCACGGCCAGCGCGACGTGCGCGAGTTCACCATCGGCCCCGTCTTCCTGGCGGCCAAGCCGGGCGGCGACGGCCTCCCTGAGGAGCAGCTGCGCATCGGCTTCGTGCTCGCCGGCGAGCGGCCGGGGTGGCTCGAGAAGCCGAAGCCGATCGACGTGTGGGACGCGAAGGCCCTCGCCGCCGCCATCATCCAGCGGCTCGCGGGCGCGTCGTCGCCGGTCGAGGTCGTCCCCGCGCCGCGCGAGGAGACGCCCCCCCATCTCCATCCGCGCGGCGCTGCGTTCGTGCATGCCGCCGGCCGCCGCGTCGGCTCCTTCGGTCCGCTCCATCCCGACGCCGTGGAGGCGCTCGCGCTCGACGGCGAGGTCATGGTCGCCGAGCTCGACATCGAGCCCTTCGCCGCCGGTCCCAAGCTGCCGCAGTACACCGCCATCCCGCGCTTCCCCGCGAGCACGCGCGACGCCGCGTTCGTGGTGCGCGACGAGATCCGCGCCGGCGAGGTCACGAGCGCGGTGCGGACCGCCGCCGGTCCGCTCGCCGAGCACGTGAGCCTGTTCGATCGCTTCGTGGGCGGCCCCATCCCCGCGGGCTCGTCGAACCTGGCGTTCCACGTCGTCTACCGCGCGCCGGATCGCACGCTCACCGATGCCGAGGTCGACGCGGCGCACGCGAACGTGATCAAGGAAGTCGGGGAGCGCTTCGGCGCCACGCTGAGGTAGGATCGCGCTCGTGACCGCGAATGCCCTGCAGGCGAGTCTGGTGGGGGCGATCCTCTCCCAGAAGTACGCGCTGAAGCGCCTCATCGGCACCGGCGGCATGGGCTCGGTCTACGAGTCGGAGAGCCCCGAGGATCACCGGCCGCTCGCCATCAAGATCCTGGGGATCGACTACGTCACCGACAGCGACATCAAGAACCGCTTCATCGAGGAGGGGCACACCTGCCAGCGCCTCATCCATCCGAACATCGTGCGCGTGTTCGACGTCGGCACCGCCGAGGATGGCACGCCCTACATCGTGATGGAGCTGCTCGACGGCGTTCCCCTGAGCGCCTACACCCGCTCGGGCGGCCGCGTTCCGCTCGCGCAGGCCGGGATCATCCTGCAGGGCATCCTGGCGGGCCTCGGCGCCGCGCATGCGCAAGGGATCGTGCACCGCGATCTCAAGCCCGAGAACGTGTTCCTCGCGCGCGAGCCGGGCGGCGCGTTCTCCGCGAAGATCCTCGATTTCGGGATCGCCAAGGTCATGGATGCGGCCGGCGGCATGGGCAACAAGACGCGCACCGGCGTGCTGCTCGGAACGCCCGCGTACATGAGCCCGGAGCAGATCAAGAACGCCAAGGACGTCGACGCCCGCGCCGATCTCTGGAGCGCCGGCGTGATGCTCTACGAGATGCTCACCGGGCGCGTCGCGTTCCCGGCGCCCACCGAGTACGCGCGCCTCGCGGCGGTGCTGAATACCTCGCCGCCGCCGCTCGAGACGGTGGAGCCCGGCCTGTCGCGGCTCTCCGCCTTCGTGCAGCTCGCGATGCAGAAGGATCGCGCGCAGCGCTTCCAGACCGGCCTCGAGATGGCACGCGCGCTCTCGGCGGCGCTCGGCGCCGAGGGCCTCGCGCCGGCGGCGGGCCTGCCGCTCAGCCGCCTGCCCGAGGTCCCGAGCATGTTCGCGCCCATGCGCCCGGCGTCGTCGGGGGCCGCGGCGGTGCCCATGACCGTGCAGCAGGCGCTGCCGGTGAGCGCCGCCGCCGCCAGCGCGCTCGACGCGGACGGAAACGTCGGGCCGGGCGGGACCCTGGCGAGCCCGCACGGTCGTTCGGTGACCGAGCCGCCGCCTCAGGTCGTGATGGTGGGCGCGTCGCACGGCACCCTCCCGTCCGAGAACCTGCCCATGTTCAGCCCGCATGGCGCAGCGCGGCGTCGCGGGGTGGCCCCCTGGCTCGTGATCGTCCTGGTGGTGGGCGCGCTGATCGCCGGCTTCCTGCTCGGATATGCCACGGCCCGCGCCCATTGAGGGTGGCGCGACGTTCCGGTAGCTTGGGCGGTGATGACGATGACGGACACCGCTACGCTCGCTCGCTACCTCGACATGTTTCCCTCGTGGCTGCGCACGCTCGGCGAGGACGCCGGGGCGCTGGGCGGCGTCGTCGCGGGTGACGGCAACGAGGAGGTGCGTCGCTACCTGACCTCCGGCCTCAACTACATCTTCAAGTCGCTCGATCTCATCCCCGACGGGATCGACGACCTCGGCTTCTGCGACGACGCGTTCGTGATCCGCGTCGCGGCGGCGCTGGCGGTCGAGGCCGAGCCCACCGC
>JAYTBL010000708.1:0-3375 GCA_043736975.1 Polyangiaceae bacterium | reverse complement strand
CACGCCGAGCCCGGCGGCGGTGGTGATGTCGCCGTTCGGCAACTCGCTCCTGCTGCTGAACTCCGACGGGACGGACGCGCTCACCATCGTCAAGTACGACGCCGCGAACGACACGACGCCGTTCACGATCACCGGCCTGGTCCCGCTGGTGGGTGGCAAGACCGAGCTCCCTTCGCACGCCTCGGTGGTCGATCGCGGCACCCTCCGCGGTCGCGCGCTGGTCGCGGAGACCGTGCAGGTCCGCCAGCTCGCGTTCGCGCCAGATGGATCCATCACCGACGTGGGCGGCGCGGTCGCGTACGACGGCATTCCTGGCGTGGTCGGCTCGCTCGGCGTCGAGCCCTGATCCGCGGATCACGGCCACAAAAGGCCTTCTTTCCTGCTGGTGACGCTCTGATCCACGGCGTTCGCGTCGGAGTGGCACGTGAACTCCGCGACGTGCGGCGTCGCCTGCGCGCTGGCGGTCCCGAGAAAACCGCGCGCGGCGCGCGGCACGTGCGCGGCACTACGTGCCTTCATGCTCCCCCGTCGTCACCTCGCTGGTCTCACCGCTCTTCTCGCATGGCGAACGGCAACGTCGGCAAGGGCTTCGCCGATCTCGGCATGCGCGCAGCGCTGCCCGTGGGCGGTGGCTTCATCGGCGCCATCGTCGGTGCGCTCACCGCGCCCTCGAACGACGGCTTCCGCGGGATCGTTCGGGTGTGGGAGGGCGCCGCACTGGGCCTGGTGGTGGGCGTCGGCTCCGCCATCATCATCGACGCTGCGGTCCTCGCGCGGAAGGACGTGACCCCGGGCCGCGATCTGCAGAACCCCGAGCCCGCGCCGGCGCCCGCCCGGCAGGCAGCGATCCGCGTCCTCCCGTCGTTCTCACCCACGCCCGGCGGCGCGACGGGCGGCGTGGTCGGCACCTTCTGATCTTGGCGGCGGTCGCGTGAGCTGGCGCGCATGGTGCATTGCGGCGGGTTCATGAAGAGGACCACGCTGGCGATCGGATGGTTGGTAGGGGTCGCCGGGTGCGCCACCGGCGCAGGCGACGCAGCCAACGGCATCGAGCCGCTCACGAGCGGCGACGCGACGGAAGCCGACGCGGGCAATCGGGCGAGCCTTCCGGCCAGGCCTGCGGGACCGAAGGACGCGGGCGTCGCCGACGTGCGCGATGCGAGCGTGCTCCCTGTCCCCGACGCGGGCAGCGATGCCGATGCGTCACCGCCACCGCCGCCGCCGTCGTCGTGCGGAGAAGCGACGTGCACGCCGATCCTGACGAGGGACATCGGGAGCCACTTTACCGGGGCCGGATGCACCGGCACGGAGTCGTACTATACGCCGTACAATGGCTACGACGGCATCCGTCGTTCGTGGGACGGCGCGGGGCTCGCCGGAACGATGCTCCGCACCGAGACGAACCGCTCCTTCAAGGATGCGAGCGGCGCGTGCGTCGATGCGTGGCCGTCCGGCAACACGCTCAGCGAGTTCGTTCGCATCTATCGCTGAGCGGCCTGTTGCCAAGCCACCCGCTCCAAGCGGCGACCGCCTGGATGGATCCGTTCGTTCGCGAACGAACCGTTCGCGCGAACGACGCGTTCGCCCACCCAGGGCTGGAATTCGCGCGAATCGAGGAGGAACAAGATGTGCACCAATGTGGGTCGAAGTCGCCCTCGCTTCCTTCGCTTGCTACGACCCGATCCACGCGAACTGGAGATCCCCATGTCGATCATGACCGCGCTGAAGCTCTGCATCGTTGCGCCGCTGGCCTGCCTCGTCGTCGCGTGCAGCGCCGACGCCCAGCCTGAGCCCGAGCAGACCACCACCCCGCCCAGCGTCCTCGGAGCCCCGGCGAGCGAGACCCCGGAGCGCACCGGAACGGCCACGAGCGCGCTCAGCGACGACAATTGCTGCCGGATCATCGATGGCACGAAGATTTGCCGCACGGACTGGTGTGTCGACGGGCCCACTCCCGTTCCGATGCTGTGACGTCGTCGGCCGGCGGCGCGGCTCCACCGCACGCCGGCCTTCCTGGCGCTTCGGTTCACGCACGCAGACGGAGCGGGGGATGTAGCGCGTGGGTGCGCGAGGAGCATGCACAGCGCCGAGCAGATCTCGTCGGAGACGATCACCCGCTCGGCGAGACACCGAGCATGGACCGCATCGCGCCTCTCTCGTCGACCTGCGTGATCAATCCCCGTGAGACACTCCACGTCGCCGCTGCGCGGGCTCACGGCACGACGCGGATGTGGACGACGTTGACGGCGCCGGGCGCCGCCACGGTCACGGTGGTGTCGCCGCTCTTGCTCCCGGCGATCATGTCCTCGACGTCGGTCGCGCCGACGAGCACCGCCGTATCGGGCTTGACGAGCTCGAGATCGCCGTACGCGTGGGCGACGCCGTGCTTCGTGAAGAGGAGCTCGGTACCGTCGGCGTCGAACACGCGGGCCGCGAGCTTGACCTTGTAGCCTTGCTTCACCTCGTACACGTCGCCCACCCGACGCGCTCCCTCGCGGACGTCCACGTCGATGCGCGCCGCGCGGTGAACGTGGATGGGAGCGGAGTCGATCAGCGTGCCCGAGGAGTCGACGATCTCGAGCCTCGCGTCTCCGCTCTGCGTCGTCTCGATGTCGAGGTCCGTCGAGCATGATCGGGTCGTCTGCGGGGGGCACGTCGCCCCGGGCTCGATGCTCGAAGAGCTCGAACCTCCATCACTCGGGCCGTCGCACGAGCAGCGCTCCTTCTGCGAGGCGATGCGGCCGATCGGGTTGCCGACCAGACGCGCGCTCGTCGCCACGGCGCCGTCACTCCCCTTCACGGTCACCGAGACCAGCGAGCCCTCCACGGCGCTGTGATCGATGCCTTACCCGAAAGGGCAGTTGCTGGTGACGTACTGGAACGTCAGCTTGCCCTCGCTGCCGCTGGTCTCCGCGCGGAAGTCCGGGTTGAAGCTGCACCCGACGAGGGCGAAGGTGGCGGTGACGATGGCGGAGAGAGCGAGCAGGTTCGAGTGGCGCATGCCGACCCCTGTTGCGATTCATCAGGCGTGGAGAACGCGTTCTCCAGCCGTGATGCTTTTCACGGGAGGTCGATGCCGCAGGTCTCCGAAAGCGGACGCCCGGTCTTCTGCGCTTCATGACGTCTGCGCCGACGCCGAACGCTGGAGCCGCCGGTCAGGATTTTCTTGCAACTCCCGCGTCTCCGAGGTCAGTTTCTCGGCGGAGGAATGGAGATGCGATCGACACGCTCGTGGCAACCGCGCGCTGGCGTCGCGCTCGCTTCGCTGCTTCTCGTGAGCGCATGCGGCGTGGCCCAGCCAGAGGGCCCGGCAAGCACGACGCCCGCGGCCTCGAAGCTGCCCGCGAGCGCCGCCGCCGGAGCCGAGGCCGCGGC
>JAYTBL010000707.1:0-3378 GCA_043736975.1 Polyangiaceae bacterium | reverse complement strand
CTGGCGCGCGAGGAGGCGGGGGCGCCGTACGCCGACGTGGCGCGCCTCTCGAAGAAGGACGGGGGCGGCATGGACGGCGAATAGGTCGCGCAAGCGGTCAAGGCGAATGCCGAGATAAGACGTAACGCGCGTTTCACGACGATCGACGGACTTGACCGCGTGTACTCCTGTCGCCGTGCGCGTCGCGTCGCTTTCGTTCCTCGGCTTGGTGCTCGCTGCCTGCTCGCGGCGTACGCCCGACCCAGGCCCTTCACCGGCGCCGGACGCAAGCCCTTCGCCGTCCGACCCACAGCCTGATGCCTAGGCGCTCGAAGATCTCCTGCGCGTGACCGATAGTCACGTGACGGTATCTTCCGGCAAGCCCGAGCACCGTCCTCGACGGCAATACCGCGACGACGTGGAACGGCGCGTGGCTCACGTTCACCATCCCCCCCGCCGCCGCGATGGAAGCGCTGGTCATCACCGGCGGTCGGGGGGACGTACGGATCACCCGCAACGGCTTCGACTACTACCGCGCGGGCCGGGACGAAGGCGAAACGCGGGTCGAGCCGATCGCTTCCGACGGCAAGGTTCCCGAGCTCGTCATCGCGGAGCTCGCAGTGCTGGGCAAGTCGGGCGCTGCGGCGGTCGCGCGACGCACGCCGAGCACGAGCGTCGGCGTCGAACCGACCAAGCCGTTCGCGAACATCGACGCCTTCTGCGCGGCGTTCGACCCGGGCACCTGCGCTCGTTCCGACGCCGCGGCGCCGGGAAAGGGGCTCGTCCTCGTCGACCTTCACGAGCCCTCACGCTCCAAGAACGTGTGTGGCGCGCTGTCCTTCGCGACACGGGCAAGGGGCTCCACGACACCACGGTTCGTGTGCGACGCGAGCCCGTCGCGCGTCCCGCGCCCAACTGGGGCTATAGCGCGACCATCCTCGAACATGTGTGGCTCGATCGCGTCGAGACGAGAGGCGGCGCGCTCGTCCTGCACGTACTCCGCCTCACGACGGGTCCCCGCGTCACGGGCGCCGGGTCGTCCGTGGTCAGGAAGAGCAGCCACTACGAGCAGGTCTCGTACACCTGCCGTGGGCTCGTCTGCGATCACGCCGTCGTCGCCACCGCGAAGGTCACGGACGTCCCCGCGACGACCGATGGCGGCATTGTGATGCCGGACGTCACCTGAATCCCCGTGGCGCCACGATGACGAGATGCCCGTCCCTCGAGCGGCCTGTCATCGATGTAGCCGTGGCGCCGAAGCCACGACGTGACCCACGTGTAGACTCGGTGAACGATCCCCTGAAGCTCGGCGGCATCCACGGCCCGAGCCGCGTGAAACTGCACGCGCTGCTCGGCATCGCGCGTGAAGACGCCGTCGAGAAATGCCGTCGGTGCGCGAAGACGCCACAATGCAAGTACGCGCGAAGCTCCTCCTCCACGTAGCGAGGGAGCGGGCGCTCGTAGGTCTCCCGCGTCTGCGCGAAGAACGTTTCGAGATGCTCCCGCGGCTTTCGTCATGGCCGGCTGGCGCGGACAGATTCGACCTGGTCACGGCCACCCCGGCTCCACCCTCCCGCTCCGGGTTGGGGGCGCCCGTTCATTGCCCCGCGAGCGTGGGTACGGGCTCGTCCTCCAGGCCGACGAACGCGACGTGCTGCACACGTGTCAGGGCCGTTCGTCGGGGCCTCGGCGGGCGTCTTCTCCTAGCCGCACGAACGGCGCCGATGCCGCCATGCATCATCGGAGCACGTCAGCGGGGTCCACGATGCGTCCGCCGCGACGGCGCAAAATCAGCGATTTTGCGTAATTCCTCGGGATTTTGAGCCTTCGCCGGCGCGTCTACCCGACCCTGCGGCCGCTCTCGGCGAAGGTCCGAGCGTTCGCGGATCGGGTCGTCGAGCCCTCGAAGAAGTGCGGCTGGCGGTTCGTCGATCTGTGAAATCGTCAAATTTCGGCCTGCCACAAGGGGTTTTCTGTTGCTCCGGCGATCAGATGGACGTAGCGCTTTTTGTTGGAAGTGAGGTCATTCATGGCAAAATCCGGTTCAGCGAAGAAGACGAGCACCAAGCCGCTCTCGAAGAGCGCCATTCTCGAGGCGGTCACGAACGCGATCGGCGAGGAGCTCTCGCGCAAGCAGGTCAAGCTCGTCGTCGAGACCCTGGTGACGGTCGGACACCGCGAGCTCAAGAAGACGGGCATCTTCGTGCTCCCCGGCTTCGCGAAGTTCGTGGTCGTGAAGAAGCCGGCTCGCCCGGCGCGTGAGGGGATCAACCCCTTCACGAAGGAGAAGCAGAAGTTCGCGGCGAAGCCGGCGAGCAAGGGCGTTCGCGCTCGTCCGGTCAAGGCCGTCAAGGACGCGGTCATCTGATCTCGGCTTGACGAACCAACGGCCGGCCTGAGCCTTGCGCTCTGGCCGGCCGTCGTCATTTAAGCGGCGTCAGCGGCGGGGGCGACGGCCGCGCGCGATGGCGGGCTCGCGCAGGCAGCGCTCGGCGCAGCGCACCACCTTGCGCCCGGGGAGGGCGACCGACACGTTCGCGCCCTGGCCGGCGTGGTCGAAGCAGCCGCCGTCCTGCCCGTGGTGCGGATCGACGCCGAGATCGGAGACGGTGCCGTCGGGCGCGATGCGCAAATTGATCACGGGCGAGCCGTGACGGCGCCAGTCGTTGGCCGAGGTGCAGCTGCGCATCTGCGAGAGCACCGGCTCGAGCGCGGAGCGGAGCTGGGTCTGCTCCTCGGCGGTGAGGTCGACGCGCTGCGAGCCGCGCGCCTCGAAGCACGTGACGGGGCATGCGTCGGCGGGGGGTGCCATGAGGGCGGGAGCGGCGACCGGCGCGGGGGGCGTCGAGGCGGGCGCGCTCACGGTCATCGGCGCCTCGTTCGAGTCCGCGCGCGACTCGTCCGACCCCGCCTTGACCTTCCCCTCGACGTGGCAGGCCGTGCCGAGCACGAGCATGGCGAACGCGGACGCACCGGCTACGAGGCAGGGTCGGATGGTCATGACGATATGCCTTCGAAGGTATCGGCTTCGGCCTCGGGAGCGGAAAATTTCGATGGATCTGTTGCCTCCGCGCGCGCCCGCTTCTTGCGAGCAACCTCGTGACGCGTAGGCGAAGTCGATCGTCGCCGTCGGCAACAGAGGTGAGCAAGTGATGCGTATTTCCGGTTCTCGAGCGTTCGCCGCGGTGGGTTTCTCGGTCCTCCTCGCGCTGACCGCGGCGTGCGGTGGCAGCAACCCGGAGGCGAAGGCGCCCACGCCGCCGCCAACCGAGGTCGCTGAGTCGACGCCGGTTGGATCGCCCGCACCGGCAGCGTCTCCCGAGAGCACCAGCGAGCCGCCGAAGGACACGACGCCCTCGTCCACCAAGGGCTCGAAGAAGAGCGGCGGCAAGCCCAAGA
>JAYTBL010000706.1:0-3379 GCA_043736975.1 Polyangiaceae bacterium | reverse complement strand
CGCCGCCGGCCGTGTAGAACACGACGTCACCCTGCGCCGCGACCGCGGCCTGCGAGTAGACGTTTGCGCCTCCAGGCGCGGAGCGCGAAGCGATCGCGCGCGTGGCGCCGCTCGCCGCGATGTCGCGCAGCGTCGTGCTCGTCGCCAGCACGAAGTGCCGCACCCCGCGCACGTTGGCGATCGCCAGCCCGTGAAGCGGCTCGCTCGGAAATGCGAGGCCGCTCAGCAAGGTGGTCCGCGCACCGAGGCTGTCGGCCATCGGCGTCAGCCGCGCTCGCGGTGAGAACTCTTCCTCGCGCCCGTCGCCTCGCACGAGGAACGCGACGTCGCCCGACGCGAAGAGGCGGCTGACCTCGCCAATGCCCCAGCCTGCACCAAACGGCGACGAGAAGCGGTGATGCAGCAGCACCTTGCGCTGGAGGCGCAGATCGGGCCCGAGCTCGATGCCGTTGACGAGCACGGCGGGCGCCACGGGATCGACCGCCCCGAACACGCCGCCGTCGCCGATGCACGCCGCCGTCAGACCCGTCGTGGAGAGCGCAAAGGTCTGCGTGACGAGGCCGCTGCTCGCGATCTCCCCGCTCGGCCCGAGCGGCACGTTGAGCCAGCCGCCGAACTCCGCCTCGCGGCTCTGCGCGGTCACCGCGCGCGTCTGACGGACCTCGGCGCCGAGCACAGAGAAGGTCGCGTCGAGGCTCGGCGACGATGCGGATCGGGGACGTCGAGACGGCCAGTGTACCGCGCGCGACGACGTCGTCCTGCGCGGGCGCGCCGCCGAGCTTGCGAGACGCGGCGAGTCCGCTGTCGTAGTGAAGCGAGAGCGCGAGATCTTCGCCGCGCGCGCGGACGCCGGGGAGAGAAAAGCTCTGCGCGATCGAGCCGCCGTTCGGATTCCACGCGCTGCCGACGCACGGCTTGGGCGGCGGCTGGGGACCGTTCGGACCGCCTCCCCCGCCCGGCCTTGCCGAACGATCGCCGATCGGACCCGAGTTGCAGTCGTACGTCGAGAAATGCGTGATGCTCGTCTGGAACCTCGTCCCGTTCCATGTCGCGACGCCCTCGGGTTCCCAGCGCGCGGCGATCGGATCGAACGAGCCGACCGGGATGGTCAGGGACGGCGGGAGATTGCGGTAGTTCGACAGCCGCACCGTCACCGGCGACGCGAACGTGGTCCCCGAGGGCTCGAGCTCGAAGCCGTACATCGTGACCGTCGCGCCCGGGAGCGGCGCGGGAAACTGATCGCGCGCGGTCAGCGGCGTGATCTGGATGGGCACCGTCGTCGCGAGCGCGCCCGGCGCGATCACCAGCTGCACGAGCCCCCGCGAGTCGCTCGCCGTCCCGCCCGCCGGGCCGATGGTGGTCACCGTGGGGTCTCTTCCGATCAGCTTCACGATGCCGAGGCCGATGATCTCGCCGGCGTGCGCGTACCCCTCGCGGTACGCCCGGATCGTTCCTGGCGAATCGATGACCACGATCAGGTGGTGCGGCGGCGTCCTCGGCGGCTCGACGTCGGGGAAGGCTGTGAGCTTGAGGCGAAACGAGCCGTCGCTCGCGCTCGAGGCGCTCACGTCGCTGCGCGGCGCGCCCGCCGCGCGGTCGTCGTAGACGGTGAACGTCGCCCCGGTCACGGCGCCGCCGGTGCTCGTCACGAGCGTGCCGAGGATCGACGCGCGCGTCTCGAAAGGCGCATCGCCTCGAACGGGCGTGGGATCGCAACCCGCGATGGGCGTGTGCGTGACGCCCGTCGTGGCGGAGCACGCGTCGACCGTGCAGACGTTGCCGTCGTCGACGAGGAGCGGGAGCCCCGCGGCGCACGTCCCGTCGCGGCAGCTCTCGCTGCCGTCGCAGACCGTATCGTTGAGGCAGAGCGTGCCGTCGGGGCGCGGCGGGTGCGTGAACGCGCCGATCGCGTCGTCGCACACCGAGAAGGTGCACGGGCTCGGGCTGGGGGTCGGTCGGCGGCGGCCCAGCGACGCAGGCTCCCGCCGCGCACGCCGCGCGGCCGCTGCAGAACGATCCGCCGCAGGCAGTGCCGTCGGTGGCGAGTACGTGCGTGCAGCCGCTTGGACCGCACAGGTCGAGCGTGCAGGGCTGACCGTCGTCGCACTGCCCCGGCGTGCAGCCGCTGCCCGAGTCCGCCGGAGGGCTCGCGTCGGTCGCGGTTGCGTCCGCCGCTCCGTCCGAGGTGGCGGCGTCGCTCGCGCCGCCTCCGTCCGCGCTGGCGCAGGGCTCCACCTCGTCGAGCGCCATGCGGACCGTGGTGGGCGTCTTGTAGCTGTCGCCGTTGTCGACGCGGAGGGTCACGCGGTCGGCGACGACCGCGCTGCCGGCGACGGCGCCGCTGCTGCACGACTGAAACACGTAGCGAAGGCCGAGCGCGATCTGCGCGGCGCTGTTGGGGTGCGCTTGCGAGGCGCCGCCGACGTAACGGCAGCTGACCGCGGGGCCTCCGCCGCGCGCGTACGTGAAGGTGATCCAGTGATTGCGGTGACGGGAACCGCGGCGGGCAGCGTGAAGCGCAGCTCCGGCGCGACGCTCTCGCTCGCGTCGCTCCACTGGTTCGGGCCTTAGGTCCTGCTCGCGACGAGCGCGACGGAGCGGGACGCGCCGCCCTCGGCGTCGCCTCCTTCGAGCGCCAGCCGTTGCTGCTCGAGCCGCTCCTCCTGCTCGGCCTCGGGCCCGCCGCAGCCGCTCGCGCCCGTCCCGACGACCAGCACCGCCGCAGCGAGCGATGCCAGCAGACGCTTCTCGAGCTGCCCCATGCCGTCCCCCTCGTCCGTGGACCCCGACTGCCGAAGCGGCATCGGGTGCGCAGAGCGTGCTGCCATGATCCTCGTCTGCGCGGCGCGCGCAATACCCCTGGGGGGGGCGTCACGTGACGATTTCACGCCAGCGCCACATGAGCGGAGCGTCCCGTCACGAGGACGTCCTCCCTGGGGAGTGCGCGCTGCACGTCGGCCAGCTGGGAAGACGGTGGCAGCGTCCCACACCAAGGCGCAGCAGATCGAGATGAGGGTTGCGCGGCATCCCCTCATGACCTTGGGGGTCGCTGGTCTACGTCGGAGTACCGCGGACCGCCGCGAGCGCCTCGTCGGCCGCGCAGATCCCGTGCGGGAAGGCCTCTTCGAAGAGCGAGACTCCGCTGAGATCGGTGTGGGCGAAGTGAATTCCCTGGACCTCCTTCGCGGCCGCCGCACGCGCGCCGCCGAACATGAAGCCCGGCGAGCCGGCGCGACGCCGATGGCCGTGACCTCGATGTGGCTCCGGCTGGCTGGTCGCCGCGTCGCGGCCGGGCGCGATGTCGGCCACCGCGAGGCCGAGACGCAGCTTCGCGCGGACCTTCTCCTGCAGCTTGTTCACGAGCCAGCCGTTGCCGGCG
>JAYTBL010000705.1:0-8332 GCA_043736975.1 Polyangiaceae bacterium | reverse complement strand
CGCCCGGGAGCTCCTGCGCGGAGAGCACCTCGCCCGACCCCTTGGAGATCTCGGCGACCTGCGCCGGGCTGGTGACGAAGAAGCCATAGAGCTTTCCGTCGCCGGTGCCGGTGAGCTCGCTCGTGGTCCCAGCGAGGTTGCCGGAGTACGGCCCGATGTAGTCGAGAGCGAGCGTCTTGGTGTTGAGCTTGGCGAGGCCCTGACCCGCGCTGTCCGAGAGGTACAGAGTCTCGGTGGAGCCGCCGTTCGTCTCCGTCGCGAAGCCCATCCCGAACTTCGTGAAGGCCTCGGCCTGCGGCTGGTACTTCGTCGGCTCGCAGGCGAGGTTCTCGGTGCTCACGCGCCAGACCGAGCCGTCGCTGTAGCGAACCCAGGCCACGCCCGCGCGATCGATCGCCATCGACGTCGGCACGGCGCCGCCGGTCGGGCAGTCGAGCAGTCCCTTGTTCTTGAACTCGAGGGTCGGCGGGTGGAACGAATAGAACGTGCGATCCTCGGCGATGACGAAGACGTCCTTGTTGTCGTCCGAGCAAGCAGGACGGACCGGGATCCCTCCCCCGGCCTCCGGTTCGCCG
The DNA here is from genome assembly GCA_043736975.1 of Polyangiaceae bacterium. Classification (GTDB taxonomy): domain Bacteria; phylum Myxococcota_A; class Polyangia; order Polyangiales; family Polyangiaceae; genus Labilithrix. The sequence continues at coordinate 7,757 of JAYTBL010000705.1, read as the reverse complement.
AACTGGCCGCCCCCGTCGAGCACCGACGGCTCGTCGCTCGCGCGACTCTTCGCCGAGCACGCCGTCGCGATCATTCCAAGGACGAGAAGGGGCGCGGTGAGCGCGAGAAGAGCGAGCCGGCGCAAGGTCACCTCCGAGTCCGTGAATATAGCATCGCTGACTGCGTGCGCTGCTACTGCGTCGCGAGCTTGGCGAGCTCACCCTCGGAGACCGGCTGCACCACGCCGCGCTCGGTCACGATGGCGGTGATGAGCGCGTGAGGCGTGACGTCGAAGCTGGGATTCCGCACGCGAACGCCGTCCGGAACGATCTGCACGCTGTTGCCGTCGGGCAACGGGAAGTGAGAGAGCTCGCGCTCCGGGCGCTCCTCGATGGGGATCGCGCCCCCATCGGGACATCCGAGATCCACCGTGCTCCAGGGGGCCGCGACGTAGAACGGGACGTCGTGCGCAGCGGCGATGCAGGCGAGCCCGTAGGTGCCGATCTTGTTCGCGACGTCGCCATTGCGCGCGATCCGATCGGCGCCGACCACCACCAGGTCGACCGCCTTCTTGGACATGAAGTGCGCGGCCATCGAGTCGGTGATCACCTCGACGGGGATCTGATCCTTCGCCAGCTCCCATGCGGTGAGGCGCGCGCCCTGGAGGTAGGGGCGCGTCTCGCAGGCCAGAACGCGCACCTTCTTGCCCGCCTCGTGGGCGGCGCGCACGATCCCGAGGGCCGTGCCGTACCCGCCCGTGGCGAGCGCACCGGCGTTGCAGTGCGTGAGGATGGTGGCGCCGTCAGGCACGAACGGGAGCCCGAGCGCGCCGATCGCGCGGCACGCCGCGATCTCCGCCTTGTGCAGGCTGCGCGCCTCGACGGCGACGCGCTCGGTGCGCGACGGGTAGTCGAGCGTGCGCGCCTCCTCGATGACGCGCTTCATGCGGTCGAGCGCCCACGCCAGGTTCACCGCCGTGGGCCGCGTGGCGCGCAGCTTCTTGTCGGCCGCGCTCATGGCCTCGAGGAACTCGGCGCCGTCCCCCTTCGCGGCGTAGGCCGCCGCCACCAGCCCGTAGGCCGCCGCGATTCCGATGGCCGGCGCGCCCCGTACCAGCATGTCGGTGATCGCGTCTGCCACCTGATCGACGAGGGTGAAGAACTCGTAGCGCTCGATCTGCGGGAGCTTGCGCTGATCGAGGACCAGCACGCGAAAGCCCGGCATCAGCTCCACCGCGGAGTAGTGCTCGCCGCCGATCGGCTCGGGATGGGGATGGGCATGGCCGGTGCGGAGCGTCGGCACCGAGCCGAAGCGGTTCTTCGAGTCGGTCATGACACTCCGTCCTTGCCGGTCCTGCTCGCGGCGAGCCGCGTGGCGATCTCCTCGGCGACGGTGTCGAAGTCCTCGGCGGCGCGCTCGCGATCGCCCTCGACATACGCGACGAGCGCCTCCGCGGCCACGATGGCGAGGCTGACGTTGACCCCACGCGCCGTCAGCTCGGCCCCCACCTCGGGGTTCTTCAGCAGGGTGTCGAGGTCCTCGAAGACCTCGCGCAGCTCCTTCATCGCAACGGTCTCATCGGCCATTGCGCCAATTTACTTCAGGTCGGCACGCTGGCGGGCGACGTTCTCGCGCGCCGCACCGAGCTGCTCGGCGTGGTCGAGGGCGCGCTTCGCCTCGTCCCTGCGGCCCAGCTTTGCGAGCGCCCACGCCCGACCGAGCTCGGCGCCCGCATACGACGGTTTCCGCTGAAGAATGCGGTCGTACGCCGCGAGGGCCGCCGCCGGATCGCCGCGCACCACCGCGACGCTCGCGAGGCCCAGCAGGTTCTCGGTGCTCCGGGGATCGGCAGCGAGTCCCTTCTCGTAGGCGTCGGCCGCGCCGTCGAGATCGCGGAGGTGCAGGCGCACGAGGCCGAGCGCGTGAAACAGCTCCGCGTCGCCAGCGCCGCGCCGCGCCGCCTCTTCGAGCCGCGGGAGGGCCTCCTCCGGCTCGCCCCAGCGCGCCGCGCGCATGCCGCCCTCGCGCGGGCCCGACGGCGAGGCAGGCGCCACGCTCGCCGCAGTATCGTAGGCCGCGAGCGCCTCGTCGTAACGGTGCGTGAGCTCGAAGGCGTGCCCCAGCTCGAGCCAGGGGATGGGATCGTTCGGCAGCCGGCGTTCGAGCTCCGCGACCTCGGCGCGGGCCGCCTCGAGCTGGCCGTCGAACGCCAGGACGCGCACCAGCAGACGGCGCGCGCCGACGTCGTCGGGGTGCTTCGCGAGGTGGCCGCGCAGGAGCGTGACCGCCTCCCCTTCGCGGTGCATGCGCACCAGCTGTTGCGCGCGATCGATGGGGCCAGGCGCGGCGCACGCGCCGAACACGAGCGCGAGCGCGAGCGCGACCGCCGCCGCACGAACCCACGCTCCCGGCCGCCTCGTCACGTGGTAATGGTCGCACGCAAACCGCGAGGTCGGACAACATGGATATTCGAACAATCGGCGTCCTCGGCGCCGGGCAGATGGGCGGCGGGATCGCGCAGGTCGCCGCGGCCGCCGGTTACGACGTGGTGCTGGCCGACGCATCGGTCGAGCTCGCCGCCAAGGGGCGCTCCAAGATCGACGCCATCCTCGGCAAGCAGGTCGAGAAGGGCAAGATGACGGCGGCCGCCAAGGACGCGCTGGTCGCGCGCATCGAGCCGGTCGCGAGCTCCGCGGATTTCGGCGCCTGCGATCTGGTGATCGAGGCGGCGACGGAGAACGTCGAGCTGAAGCTGAAGCTCTTCGCAGGCTGCGACGCGGCCATGAAGCCGGGCGCGATCCTGGCGAGCAACACGTCGAGCATCTCGCTCACGCGGCTCGCCGGCGTGACCAAGCGCCCTTCCCTGGTGGTGGGCATGCACTTCATGAACCCGCCGCCGCTGATGAAGCTCGTCGAGATCGTCCGCGCCGTGCAGACGTCGGACGAGACCTACGCCGCGGTGCGCGCGGCCGCGGAGAAGATGGGCAAGACCGTCACCCTCAGCCGTGACGCGCCGGGCTTCCTCGTCAACCGCATCCTCGTGCCCATGCTGTGCGAGGCGTGCTTCGCGCTCCAGGAGGGCGTCGGCAGCGCCGAGGACATCGACACCGGCGCGAAGCTCGGACTGAACCATCCCATGGGGCCCCTCGAGCTCTCGGATCTCATCGGGCTCGACACCGTGCTCGCCATCGCCGACGTGCTGCACCGCGACATCGGCGACGACAAGTACCGCGCCCCGACGTTGCTCCGGAACCTCGTCGCGGCCGGCTGGCTCGGCAAGAAGACCGGCCGCGGCTTCTACGTTTACGAGGGCGGCACCAGGACGGCGGCGCCGCTCCGCTGAGCGTGCGCTGCGCGTGGGGCCCGCCACACTGAAAGGGTTGCCGCACGTGCCGTCCTCAGAGCGCGCGAGCGCGCGAGCGCGAAGCGCGGGGACGAGATCGTTCCCGCGCCGCGGGATCGCATGGGCGGAGGCGCGACGAGCAGCGCGACCGAAGGCGTGCTCGGCCTGCTCGCGCTGCTAGGCGCGGAGTCCGCGGCGCTCCGCGCGCTCGCCGAGTCCGCCGAGGTCCGCTCGGGGTTGCCGCCGCCTTACCTCGGCCTGCTCGGGGTCACGCTGCGCGATCCGCGGATCCGCTGGTCGGCGCGCAGCGGGCGCGATCCCTCGCTCCTCGATCTCGCGGAGAACCGCGACGGCGACGCGATCGCGACGTACCTCTACCCGGCTGCGCCGACCGGCAAGGTGCCGGTGGTGCTGGTCGCGCGCGCCACCGGCGAGGCGCGCTGGCTCGCCGACGACTTCGACACCTGGTTCGTCGGCGTCCTGCACGACGCGCTGGCCCACACGCCGCAGGCGGTGCTCATGGCGCTGGAGCGCCTGGGGCTGCCCGCCGATTTCCCGCGGCCTGCGCCGCATGAAACGCCTCCGTCGTGGTTCTTCGAGGCGCACGCAACCCACTGGACGATCGCCGACGCCGAGACCGCGCTCGCCGCGGGCGACCTCGAGGGCGCAGAGCGCATGCTGGTCGCGGCGGCGCGCGCCGCCAGCGCCGCGGGCCTCGCGGGCGCGGGCTTGAAGCTGAAGCTCGCGCTGGTCTACACGACGCTGGGCTGGGACCACCACCGCGCGACCGTGGTCGAGACGTGGTGACCGTGGTAGTCGCCGATCATGAGCACCGTCCTCTGCGAGCGTGAAGGCGCCGTCGCCGTCATCACCCTGAACCGCCCCGACAAGCTGAACGCCCTGAACGCGGAGCTGCTCGGCGAGCTCGATGCGCTGCTCGCGAGCCTGACCGGCGCCGCCGGACCCGAGGCGGTCTCCTGCGCCATCCTCACGGGCGCGGGCGAGAAGGCGTTCGCCGCCGGCGCGGACATCGCCGCCATGCTGCCGATGTCCACCGAGCAGGGCCGCGCGTTCTCGGAGATCGGGCACCGCGTCTGCTCGCGCATCGAGAGGGCGCCCTTTCCGGTGATCGCCGCAGTCAACGGCTTCGCGCTGGGGGGCGGCTGCGAGCTCGCGCTGGCCTGCGACTTCATCTACGCGAGCGACAAGGCGAAGCTCGGGCAGCCCGAGGTGAACCTCGGCATCATCCCCGGCTTCGGCGGCACGCAGCGCCTCGCCCGGCGCGTGGGCATCGGGCGCGCGCGCGAGCTCTGCTACACCGGCGACACGGTCAACGCCGAGGAGGCGCTCCGGATCGGCCTCGTCAACGTGGTGGTCCCGCACGCGGAGTTGCTCGGCAAGGCGCGCGAGACGGCGTCGAAGATCGCGAGCAAGGGGCGCCTGGCGATCGCGCAGTGCAAGCGCGTGCTCTTCAGCGGCGCGGACGTGCCGCTGGACGTGGCGAACGCGCTGGAGACGCAGTCGTTCGCGATGCTGTTCGGCACCGACGACCGCGGCGAGGGGATGAAGGCGTTCCTCGAGAAGCGGAAGGCCGCGTTCAGCGGGAGCTGACGAGCTCGGCGACCCGAGGCGGCTGGCACGTTTCGCACGCGTAGATCGCTCGCGCGCCGACGAGCCAGCGGCGGACCGGGCTGCTGCACGCCTCGCACGTGCGGCGCGCGTAGATGTAGAGGGCCTCGTTGCGCTTCAGCCGGCGGCCCTTCACCGCGGGCCTGGTGACGATGCGCTTCTCCTTGACGCCGCGCGCCAGGAGCTCGCGCGCGAGCTTCCAGATGGCGTTGAACTGCTTCTTCGTCAGCTCGTTCGACGGCGTCTCGGGGTGGAGGCGGAGCATGAAGAGGATCTCCGCGCGGTACACGTTGCCGAGCCCGCTGAAGATGCGCTGATCGAGGAGCACCGCCCCGATCGCGCGCTTCGTCTTCTGGATGCGCTGCCACGCTGGCTTGGGATCCGACGCCTCGGCCAGCGGGTCGGCTCCGAGGCGCGCGAGCAGCTCGGCGCGCGCGGGCTCGTCGATGATCTCGCAGCGCGTCGGCCCTCGGAGGTCCCATACGTGCGACGGGCCCACGAGCCGTAGCCGGAGCGCGCCCTTCGGCTCCGGCGCCGGGAGCGGATGACGACGAAAGCGCCCGAACAGGCCGAGATGGATGTGCACCGCCGCGCGATCGAACTCGAGGAAGAGATGCTTGCCCACGGCGGCCGTCTTCACCAGCCGAGCGCGGTCGAGCAGCGCCGCGTCGCCGAAGCGCCCCTGCGGAGAGGACACCTCAAGGCAATGGCCCGCGAGGTCGCGGGACAGATCGAGCGCGAGGCGGTGGATGGTGTGGCCTTCAGGCATGCCCGGCGGACCTAGGGTCGCCCTCCAGGCTCGACAACTGGTACTACCGCGCGCAGCGGACCGAGAGCGCCGCCGACGCAGACTCCTCGGCCTGGACGTTCGCGGTGTCGAAGTCGACCCCGTAGGTCGCCGCCGGCGACTTCGCGCGCGCGGTGGAGGACCAGAAGCGCGCCGACGGCCCGGGCTGCAGGGCCGTCGGGAGGAGCGGCGCCACCTCGCGCGACTCGTCGACGAGCGACGCGAGCTCGCGCACCGTCGGTAGCCGGAAGCCGCCCACGCCGCCCAGCACCAGCGACGCGCAGGCGAGCGCCGCGTCCGCCAGCAGCTTCGTCGTCGCCACCGGCACCACCTGCCAGACTACGCCGGTCCGCACGTCGCGCGCGGCGCCGGCGACCACTTCGTAGCGCGTGACCGGAGACGTCGTGGGGCCGCCGCGTACGCACTTGATGCGGTTCGAGATCGAGGTGTTGGCCGCGATGGTGACCAGGCCGAGCTCCAGGTTGATCTGGAAGCGGTCGTCGAGCTTCGGGGCGAGCAGGCTGATCGAGTCCGTCCACATGAACACCGGGGACCCCGGCAGCGCGCCGTCCGGAAACACCGCCTGGTTGAGGAGGCCAAGCGTCTGCCCGTAGTCGAGGAAGGTGAGCGCCTCGATGCGCGTGGGGAGCCGCCAGCCGGTCTGTCCGCCGATCGCCAGGCCCGCGCAGTGCGTCGCGCCGCCTGCGTAGGCCCTGGTGCCCGGGCTCGCGTCGTTCCTCTCCCATTCGAGGCCAGTGGTCTTGTCGGTGACGGTGTCGGCGGTGAGCACGTAGCTGGAGAGCAGGGGCTTCACCGGGGGAAGCGGCCACACCGCGAAGCGCCGATCGACCGCGGTGACGCCGGCGTCGAACGCCGCGTCGAAGTCGCTCGCGGCGTCGGCGATCGGGCTGCCGTCGGGCGCGGACGTCGGCCCGTCCTCGAGCGAGGCGCCGCCGTCGCTCGCGGCGGGGAGGAGCGCGACGTCGTCGTCGATGCCGAGGATGCCTCGGCACGCGAGGAGCGTTCCGGCCGCGACCAGACCTGCCAACGCGAGCGCTTGCCGCCACTGCGGGCGCTCGCCGCCCCTGGTCCTCGAGCGCCTCGTCATCGTCGGGCCTAGTAGCGCATCGCGCGTTTCGAAGCGAAGGGCGACTGCTGGGATCGTGCTCAGAACGTTCGGTAGGTCGCGACCACCGTGCCCAGGATCGCGACCAGCACCGCGAGCGCCGCCGACGCGCAGTAGGCGTGGAACGCCAGCGAGCGCAGGCGCTGCCGCGTGTCCGACGACGCGCGCGGCGCTGCGAAGTACGCCGCCGCGCCTGCCCAGGCCAGCATGACCGCCCCGAACGCGAGGTGCTCCTTGCGCTCGAAGAGCAGGCCGACCGACGGCGCGTGGATGAAGATCCCCTGCTTCAGCCGCTCGCGGTACGCCACGTAGATCCACATCCCGATCGCCGCTGCGACGGTCACGAAGCCTGTCGACGAGGCCACCGCGAGGTGGGCGCGGCGCGTGCGGCTGCGCAGGACGATGGCGGGATGGATGAGCGTCGCCGCCGCCAGCCAGCCGAGATGCCCGTGCACATGCTCGAAGAGGCGCACGGGGTCGAGCAACATCGCTGCGCGTTACGATACACTGCTCTCCGTGCACTGCGCCGCCCACCCCGACCGAGGCTCGATCGGATCCTGCGCCACCTGCTCCAAGGAGCTGTGCGAGGCCTGCGCCACCTACTTCATGGCCGGTGACCTCGGCTGCGACCGCTGCGGAAGGCAACGCGAGGCCGAGGCCGCGGAGCTGAGCTCCGGGGTGCTGGCGTTCGTCGGCGTCGGCTACCTCGCGACGCTCGCGCTCGGCATCCTCCTGTTCGGGCCGAAGCCCTTCGTGGGCGGCCTCGCGGCCATCGTCGCCCTCGGGCTCGGGCGAGCGCTCCAGCTGCTCGTGCAGTCGCCCGCGGTGACCCGCCGCGCGGTACCGTGACCGAGGCGTGACCAGCGGGGACGACGAAGGGGCGAGGGCCGCT
>JAYTBL010000704.1:0-3392 GCA_043736975.1 Polyangiaceae bacterium | reverse complement strand
GAGATGGTCGCAAGGCGGTGCCGAGCCGAACGCGAAGGCCGACTGACCCGGGCGCCGGAGCAAGAGGCCGCGCGACCCATCAACAGGGCGTCGTCACGCACATCCGGAACGTCGGTTCACCGACCGGCGCGACTGCGACGACACGTCCGACTCGGGACGACGCCTCGTGATGGTCACCGGACGCGAGCTCCCGTCGCTGCGCGCGACCTACCCGGACCTAGGGCTCTTCGATGGTGTGGTCGCCGAGAACGGCGCGTCGAGCCATCGGCACGCGCCTTGCGACCTCGGGCGCCATGGAAAGCCGAAACTCCGCGACTCGAATGTCCGGTGACGACGGCGTGCATGGCTTCACCTTGCGCGACGCCGTCGACGCGGCGCTGCACGAACACGGCGTGCCCTACCGGATGGGCACGACCAATCTCGACTCGTTCTACCTCGGCGGAAAGAACGGCGCGCCGCTCGCGACCATGACCATCGAGCCGGGCGTGGTCATGCGCTTTCCCGCCGGGACGTTCCTCAACATCGAAAAGTTCACCGGTGATTTCGCGGCGCAGGGCGCGATCCGCGCGCTCGGAACCGCCGCCAAGCCCATCGTGTTCACGTCGGCATCGTCGTCGCCGGCGGCCGGCGACTGGGGAGGCCTGTGGTTCGGTGGCGTGCCCTCGGCGCAGAACAAGCTCGATCACGTCCGGATCGAGTACGCGAGAGGGGAGTGCGAGTGCACGCTCTTCACCTGCAGCGACATCACCGACTTCGAGGGCGCCGTCATCCTGACCAACCGAGTGGCGAGCGCCTTCATCACCAACACGGTGATCAAGAAGAGCGCGATGCACGGGATCACGGAGGGCTTCGAAGGCAGCTTCGTCGACTTCTCGGCCACCAACACCTTCGACGAAGTCGGAGGGTGTCCCCGGACGCTCCCGCGCTTCCTCGCCCCGCTCACCTGCGGCAATCCGCGCCCATCCTGCCGGTGAGGACGTGTCCGGCGAACCGGAACAGCGGCCGTTTCGTCCGCGGCGCCGCTGGAACAGTTTTGGCACCAGCGATCGGATCGATGTCCTCCCCCCTGCAGGCTCGCCTCGCGATCGCCACGATCATCGTCTTCGCGGCGTGCAGCAGCTACCGTCACGTCGATCCGAGCGTCTTGAGCGTCTTGAGGGGGTCGGCGATGAACAAGTACGTGGGACCGGTCTACTGGGAGATCGGCGACACGACGAACAACTATCCCGCGCAGGCCGCCGACTGGGCCTGCTGGAGAAACGGACTCCAGGGCCCCGGCGGCGCGAGGTTCAGCGTCAGCACGACGGAGTGCGGAGATGCCTACCTCGATGAGATCACCACGGTCGGCCGCGGCATCGTGTTGATGCACGACTCTTCCGAGGCGGTGGACGGCAGCGTCAGCACGCTCGCGATGGTCAAGTACATGGTCCCGATCCTGAAGGCGCGCGGCTACGCGTTCGTTCGCCTCGACGAGGTGCCCGACATCGCGGCGCTGCTCCCGCCGCTTCCATGCGGCAGCATCAAAGGTTGTCCGGGACGGCGGCGCCGCGGACGCCGCGAGCATCTCGACGTCGCCTCCCCGCGACGACTCACCACCGTCGATCGGCTCTCTTCCAGCGGATCGGGATGGCGCATCGCCTGGGCGCGGCACGCTGACGCTTCGTGGGCGGCGGCTCTCAGGGCGCCTGGAAGACGAGCATCGCCGCGCATTGCCGGCGCCGTGTAGGCGTATGCGTTGTACTTCGTGAGCGCGTCGCTCTGCGCAAGGGTGGGGCTCGGGTGCGTGGCCTCGATGCGATACACGTCGACGCGCGAGAGCGCTGCGGCGTTGAACGTGCGGAGACCGAGCTTGCGCGGCGCGTTGGTCTTGTTGACGACGAGGACGGTGACGCGCCTTGGGCTGTCGCTGCCGGCGTAGACCGAGCTCTCGGCGATCTCGGGGTGCTCGACACGCACGGTGGTGTCCGCGTAGCGGAGCCCGTTGCCGTCGGCACTGCGAAGGAGCTCGATGGCGCCGTAGGCGTAGGCGAGGCTCGCCGTGTCGCCGACGGGCCACATCGCCGCGATGTCCACGCCCATCCGCGGGAACACCCCGAGCGAGTCGACCGTGGCGAGGCCGCTCGAGATGTGGTTGCGACCGCCGGGGAAATACCCGCTCACGCCGAGCTTCGTTCCAGGATAGCCGGCGTCGAGATTCGCTCGAACGCGCGTGAGGATGCTCGCGGGGCCGTCGAGGTGCGCGGACGCGGTGACCCACGACCCCTCGTCGTAGGTGGAGTCCCAGTAGCTGCGCGGTCCTTGGAGAACGGCGTCGATCTACGCTTGCGTCAGCGGGCGCGCGGCGTGGTCCAGGTCCCAGACGTACGTGCCATTCGAGAGCGGCTGCGGGTACCAGTGGAAGTCCGAGGTATCGAGGAGGCGCGTGCCTGCAGCGGTGCTCGCCGCCTTCACCTCCGCGAGAAGATCGTCCATGTACCAGGCGCCCTTGTCGCTCCACACCGGCGACGTGAGCTGGTGCCACATCGTGAAGCCGTCGAAGTGATAGTGACTTGGGCCGACGATCTGCGCCTTCGGAGCGATGGTTCGCACGCGCTTCGCGAACTTGATGAGCCGCTGCGTGAACTCGTGGCCTGTCACACGCGTCCCTACCTGCCTCCCGTTGGGAGCGAGGATCGGATCGCCCGTGCCTGTCTGAAGCATGGGGAAATTGAAGTGATAGAGATCCGGCTCCTTATCGATGCCGACGATGAGCTTGCCCGGGCCGGGCGCCGTGATGTCGCCGGCGAACTTGCTCATCATGAACGCGAGATGCTCATCCGTGTACACGACACCATCGCCGAGAGCCGGTGTGCTCGTGAACGGCGTCGGCTTCACGAGCTCCACCTGCCGCCGACCGGCCCCGAGACGTAGTCGCCGAGCACGAAGGGCACCATCGTGGCCGTTCCGGCCGCACGGTTCTTCACGAGCATCGCGAGATCCTGTCCCGCGGGGGCGTTCGGGTCCGGGATGCCGGTCGCGAGCTGCATGTCGTTGGTGAAGTTGTTGTTGAACGAGCCGTTCGAGACGTTCGTCTCCCCGTTGTACGAGGTTCCGCGATCGCCGCCGCGGCGCACGAGCGTCACCCCCTTCATGACGGCCGCCGGTTGATTGTCGGAGGCGTTCCCGTTGATGCCGTAGAGCGGACACGGGTCGAGCGGCGCACGCATCCGCCTCTGCAAGGCACGCGCCTCCCCGCGCGTGACGAGCCTGCGCGTAGAAAGCCTCCGCGCGCGGCCACGCACGCCGCTTTTTGCGTTCGAAGCGCGAAAGATGCGCGACTCCCCGTGCCCGCCGGATGGTGATCATCGACGCGCGGCCACCGTCCGACTGGATGCGCGTCCACATCCCGGGGG
>JAYTBL010000703.1:0-3393 GCA_043736975.1 Polyangiaceae bacterium | reverse complement strand
TCAAGCCGGAGATGTACGCGACGCTCTTCATCGCCGTCGACGAGCGCCGGGCCATCGCCATCCCGCGCAGCGCGCTGCTCCGCATGGGCGAGCAGACGGCGGTCTTCGTGGAGAAGGGCAAGTCGGCCGACGGGCGCCGCGTCTTCACCAGGACGCCGGTGGTGGTCGACGAGGCGGAGGGCGGCAAGTGGCTGCCCCTCAGCAAAGGCCCGGAGCGCGGCGCGCGCATCGTCACCGAGGGCACCATCCTGCTCGCAGGCGAGCGATGATCGAGAAGCTCGTCGCGTTCGCGATCAAGTCGCCGATCGTCGTCTTCCTGTTCGCCATCGGCCTGATGGGCGCGGGCCTGTGGTCGTACAAGGAGCTCGACATCGAGGCGTACCCGAACCCGGTGCCGCCGCTCGTCGAGATCATCGCCCAGCCCGATGGCATGAGCGCGGAGGACGTCGAGCGCTACGTCACCGTGCCGCTGGAGATCGGCCTGGCCGGCATGCCCGGCCTCGAGCACACGCGCTCGCAGTCGCTCTTCGGTCTGGGCGACGTGAAGTGCTACTTCCGGTGGGGCACGACCTACGAAGCGGCGCGCCAGGAGGTCCTCAACCGCCTCTCGATGATCCAGCTGCCCGAGGGGGTGCAGGCGCAGATCAGCCCATGGAATGCGATCGGCGAGGTCTATCGCTACGAGCTGAAAGGGAAGGGGCACAGCCTGCGCGAGCTGAAGACTGCGCAGGACTGGGTGCTCGAGCGGCAGTTCAAGCAGGTGCCGGGCGTGGTCGACGTCGTGTCGTTCGGCGGCGAGACCAAGCAGTACCAGGTGAACGTCGACCCTTTCCGCCTCCGCGCCTACGGCGTGAACCTCGATCAGCTGATGACCGCGATCGCGAGCTCGAACCAGAACGTCGGCGGCCAGCGCCTGACGCTCGGCGAGCAGGCGTACACGATCCGCGGCGTGGGCCTCCTCAGGAACGTCCACGACATCGAGGCCATCGTGGTCGCGGCGCGCAGCGGCGTGCCGATCCGCGTGCGCGACGTGGCGACGGTCGAGATCGGGCACACCCCGCGCCTCGGCATCGTCGGCCACGACGACAGCGACGACATCGTTCAGGGCACGGTGCTCATGCGCTACGGCGGCGAGACGCCCAAGACGCTCAAGGGCATCCACGATCGCGTGGAGCTCATTCGCAAGAACCACCTCCTACCGCCGGGCATGGAGATCGTGCCCTACTACGACCGCGGCAACCTGGTCGCGCTCACCACCCACACCGTGCTCGAGAACGTGGTGGTGGGCATGGGGCTCGTCACCATCATCCTGCTCCTCTTCCTGGGGAATTGGCGGGCCGCGCTCATCACCGCGCTCAACATCCCGCTCGCGCTGCTCGCCGCGTTCTGCGGCATGGTCGCGACCGGCACCCCGGCCAACCTCATCTCGATCGGCGCCGTCGACTTCGGCATCGTCGCCGACTCGACGGTCATCGTGATGGAGAGCATCTTCCACTTCCTCGGCCCCCGTGCGCGCGGCCCCATCGACGGACGCATCCAGTCCGGCGCGCGCCAGGTGGCCCGGCCGCTCACCTTCGCGACGCTCATCATCGGCTTCGCGTTCCTGCCGCTCTTCACCATGACCGGCGTGGCGGGCGTCATCTTCTCGCCGATGGCGCACACCTACGCCTTCGCCATCGGCGCCGCGATCGTGCTCGCGCTGACGCTCACGCCCGCGCTCACGAAGAAGTTCATCCCCGCCGAGTCCGAGGAGAAGGACAGCTTCGCGACGCGTCACCTGAAGCGCCTCTACCTGCCGGTCTTCGAGTTCGGCATCCGGAGCCCGAAGCTCGCGCTGTCGATCGGCATGATCCCCGTGATCCTCGGCTTCGTGCTCTTCCAGGCGCTGGGCGGCGAGTTCATGCCCAAGCTCGAGGAAGGCAACCTCTGGATCCGCGCCACGCTCCCCACCAGCGTCTCGCTCGAGCAGTCCTCGAAGTACGTCGGCCGCATGCGCGCCATCCTGCGCGGCTGCCCGGCGCGGAGCATGACGTGCACCGAGGAGAACCGGCGCCACGGCGAGGTGCTGACCGTCATCTCCCAGCTCGGTCGCCCCGACGACGGCACCGACTCGGCCGGCTTCCAGAACATCGAGCTCTTCGCGCCGCTCCGGCCGTTCGGGGAGTGGAAGAAGGGCGTCACCAAGGAGAGCCTCACCGACGAGCTGTCGAAGGAGCTCGACGACGCCTTCCCCGGCGTCGTCTTCAACTTCTCGCAGATGATCTCCGACAACGTCGAGGAGGCGATGAGCGGCGTGAAGGGCGAGAACTCGATCAAGGTGTTCGGCCCCGACGTCACCTCGAACGAGAAGATCGCGGAGCAGGCCATGGGCGTCCTGGGCGACGTCAAGGGCGTCCGCGATCTCGGCCTGGTGCGCTCCAGCGGTCAGCCCAGCATCAAGATCGTCCCCGACCGCCAGGCGTGCTCGCGCTACGGGCTCAACACCGGCAACGTCGAGTCGGTCATCTCCGCGGCCATCGGCGGCAAGGCGGCGACGCAGGTCTTCGAGGGCGACCGGCGCTTCGACCTCACGGTGCGATGGCTGCCGCCCTACCGCGAGTCGCTCGAGGCCATCAAGGAGCTCATGATCTTCACGCCCGACGGCACGCCGGTGCCGCTGGCGCAGATCGCCCAGGTCACCATCGAGGACAGCCCGGCCGTGATCTTCCGCGAGGACGGTACGCGCTACACGCCGATCAAGTTCTCGGTGCGCGGGCGCGATCTCGAGAGCACGGTCGCCGAGGCGCAGGCGCGGGTCACCTCGAAGGTGCCGGTGGGTGAGGACACCCACCTCGACTGGAGCGGCGAGATCAACGAGCTCCGCGAGGCCCAGCTGCGGCTCGCGCTCATCATCCCCGCGACGCTCGTGGTGATCGGGCTGCTCGTCTACTTCTCGGTCCGCGGGGCGGTGAACACGTTCATCGTGCTCTTCAACATCCCCGTGGCGTGCGCGGGAGGCGTGCTCGCGCTCTACGTGACCGGGCTGAACTTCTCGGTCTCTGCAGCGATGGGGTTCATCTCGGTCTTCGGCATCGCCATCCAGGACGCCATCCTGGTGGTCTCGCACTTCCAGCGGGTCCGCGAGCCACAGCCCGAGCACGACGGGCATCCTGCGCGCGAGGCGCTCGGCGTGGAGGCGGCGGCGCTCGACGCGAGCGTGCAGTGGCTCCGGCCGGTCCTCATGACCACGCTGGTCGCGCTGTTCGGCCTCTTGCCTGCGGCGCTCTCTCACGGCATCGGCTCCGAGACGCAGAAGCCGCTCGCGGTCGTGGTGATCGGTGGCGCGCTGGTCCTGGCGATCGTCGCGCGTCTCGTGCAGCCACCGCTGCTCGTCCTCGTCCACGGCGCGCTCGA
>JAYTBL010000702.1:0-8350 GCA_043736975.1 Polyangiaceae bacterium | reverse complement strand
CCCAGCGCCCGAAGTAGGGAATGGCGCCCCAGCTCTTCGCGTAGACGACGTGCGCGCCGGCGTAGGCGCTCGCGGGCTCGTGCGAGACGGTGAGGGTGCGGCCGTTCTCCTTGCTGAAGGCCCGCGCGGCGTCCATGTAGCGCGGGTCGAGCACGTACTCGGGGGTGGGGCAGAGCAGCGTGACATCGAAGCCGAACTTCGCGGCGATGATGAGCGCGGAGTTCGCGACCGCGGTGTTGAGCGGCTTGGGGTGGTACGTCCATGTGAGGAGGAACTTCTTGCCGTCGGTGGTGCCGAGCCGCTCCTTGAGCGTCAGCATGAGCGCGAGCTCCTGACAGGGGTGAGTGATCGTCTCCATGTTGACGACGGGCACGGTCGCGTACTTCGCGAACGCGGCGATCACGGCGTCCTGACGGTCGTCCTCCCAGCGCTGGAACTTGGGGAACGCGCGCACCGCGATGAGGTCGCAGTAGCGCGACAGCACGCGCGCCACCTCCTCGACGTGCTCCTCGGCCTCGCCGTCCATGACCACGCCGTCCTTGTACTCGATGGGCCACGCGCCCTTGCCGGGCTCGAGGACGACGGCGTGGCCGCCCATCTCGAAGACGCCGATCTCGAACGAGCTGCGGGTGCGCAGCGAGGGATTGAAGAAGACCAGCGCGACGCTCTTGCCCGCGAGATCCCCCTGCCCGACGGGCTTCGCGCTCCGCCGGGTCGCCTTGAGCGCCTTGGCGTCCGCGAGGACCTCCTCGAGATCGGCGCGCGACCAATCGAGCGTGGAGAGAAAATCACGAGTCGTCATCGTCGCACCCCAATAACAATGCTGCGCCCCAGCGCAAGTCCCCCGATCGCTAGAGCAGGTTCGCGGTCACCCGGGGGCGGCGGGGGGAGGCGACGCCGAGGCGCTCCAGGTGGGCGGCCGCGGCGAGGATCGTCGCTTCGTCCCACGCGTCGCCCACCAGCTGGAGGCCGACCGGGAGACCAAGCGCGTCGCAGCCGACCGGCGCCGAGAGCGCGGGCAGGCCGGTGAGGTTGCCGAGGAAGCAGAAGCGGCAGAGGCCATCGATCACCTTCGTGTCGAGGAAGCCGGTGCGCATGTCGGTCTCGGAGACCTTCGCCGCCGGGCTCACGGTCGTCGGCAGCGCGACCAGGTCGACCTGCTCGAGCGTGCGCGCCATCTCGCGCCGCAGC
Source organism: Polyangiaceae bacterium (assembly GCA_043736975.1). Lineage (GTDB taxonomy): Bacteria > Myxococcota_A > Polyangia > Polyangiales > Polyangiaceae > Labilithrix. Next base: position 7,159 of record JAYTBL010000702.1, on the reverse strand, counting down.
CCGCTGCGCAGGCGGCAGGTCTCCAGGTACTCGACGGCGGTGAAGGCATCGAGCGCCGAGAAGCTCACCTGGAGGTCGTCGCTCATGTCGTCGGCGTGCTCGCGCCACTCCTTGCGGAGCGCGGCGCGCGCCTCGCAGGCGATGATCACCACGCCGATGCCGGACGCGTACTTCGCGAGCTGCAGCTCGATGGGCACGAGCCGAGCGCCCTCGTTCTCCAGCGCGGTGAGCGCGGCGCGGCCGGCGCGCTGCACCGGGTCCGACGCGTCGCGCCACTCCGACTCCGGCACCCCGATCACCATTCCGCGCACGCCACGCCCGAGCGCGTGCAGGAACGAGCCGACGGGCCGCGGCGGCGCGGCGAACGTCTGCGGATCGTCGCGGTCGTGCCCGCTCATCACCTCCAGCGCCTGCGCGAGGTCGACGGTGGAGCAGGCGAGCGGTCCGAGGTGCGCCACCGTGCCGCCCGAGAGATCGCCGGCGCGGCTCACGCGGCCCCACGTGGGCTTGATGCCGAACACGCCGTTCATCGCCGCGGGGATGCGGATCGAGCCGCCCCCATCGGCGCCGAGCGCGAAAGGCACGAGCCCCGTCGCCACCGCGACGCCCGAGCCCGTCGACGACCCGCCGGCGAGGTGCCCGAGCCCGTGGGGGTTGCGCGGCATCGTGCGCTTGGCGTTCGCGCCGTTGGGCGTCATGCCGAACTCGGTCATCGGCGTCGTGCCGAGGGTGATGGCGCCTGCGGCGCGGATGCGCGCGACGGCGGTGGCATCGGCCGCGCGGCCCGCGGGATCGAGGAACGCCGTACCCCCGCGTCGCGGCAGGCCCGCGACCGCGGTCTGCTCCTTGACCGCCCAGGGCACGCCGTCGAGCGGACCGAGCGGCCGGCCCTCACGCCAGCGCCTCGCCGACGCCGACGCCTCGGCGAGCGCGACGTCGTCCGCGTAGTCGAGGATCGAGCCGACCGCGGGCGTCAGCGCCGCGAGCCGGCGCGCCTCGACGAGCGCGCGCTTCACCACCTCGCGCGGCGAGACCGTGCCTTCGCGGTAGGCATCGGTGAGCGCGGCGCTGTTCGGCGCCCAGCCCTGCGCGGGCCAGGGCAGCTCTGCGCTCGCGTGGCCGCGTGGCGCGCGACCGGAGTGCGCCCGCGTGTCGAGCGGTACGTCCTCCCGCAGCGTATCGGGCAGGGCCTCGAGCTTGTCCACACCGAGATCGGCACGGAGGATGCGCTGGAGCGCGATGCCTCCGATGCGAGTGCGCGCGAAGCGAGCCAGATTCTTGAGCGCAACTCCGCTGAAACGGGGGGACTTTGCCAAGGTCACTCGTCGTAGAACATCGGCTCGCGCAGCGACAAGAACTTCCGGACCTTCGCCTCGTCTGCGGCGGAAAGGCCCTCGAACTGGACGCCCATTCCGGGCCAGCCGTCGGTCGTGGCGTCGCGCAGCCACCGCACCACGCCGGGCACGCGCAGCTCCTCGCCGCTGGGAAAGGCGAGCGCCACCTCGACCTTCGAGCCGAGCGGCTTGGTCACGTAGGTCGCGACGAACACGCCGCCGCTGGACAGGTTCTCGGTGAAGCCGAGGTAGAAGTTCGACTCGCTCGCGATGCCGACCTCGATCTCGACGGTGTGCCGCGTCCCCACGCGCGTGTCCGCCCAGGCCTCGCGCTCGCCTGCGCGCTCGCCCGCGGTCGCGGCCTCGTGCGTGGACGTCGGCGGCTCGGAGCGAACGACCTCCACCGCCTCCACGTCATCCGCCTCGATGAGCTCGATCTCGTCGAAGTCGGGGAGCGCCGGCGACGCCGGGATGGCGAGCGGTACGCCCAGCGGACCGCCGCTCGGACGCCCGCTCGGCGAGATGCTCTTCCGCGGCGCAGCGCTCCGCCGCGGCGCATGCGAAGGCATGAGCGAGAGCGGCCGCCGCCGGGCTCGGCGATGCGAGGCCACCAGCGCGAGCGCCGGGAACTGCCGCTCACGCCCCTCGCCGGCCGAGAGCGTCCGCGCCGCAGCCGCGGCGCGGTCGTAGGCGGGCACGAAGAGCGTCCACAGGCGCGCGAGCAGATTGCGGGCCTGGGCGTTCTCCGCCGTGTCACCGGCGCGCAACGCGAACTCGAGCGAGTCGGCCGCGGAGAGCGCGGTCTGCACCGCGCCGATGGTGGCGCTGGCCGCGGCGGGCGAGCTGTCGTGCTGCACGCAGAGGTCGGCGAGCGTCCGCAGATCGTAGACGAGATCCACGACGCCAGAGCCGAGGCGGATCGCCTCGAGCCAGAGTTGAAGCTCCTGATCGTCGGGCAGCGCCTTCTCGAGCGCGGCGGCGATGGTGGTCCGGACGCCCTGACCGCGCTGCACGAGATCGCCAGGGATGCTCGTCGCGTCGGGGAGGTACTCGCCGCCGAGGCCCATCACCACGCCGATGATGGCGCGCGAGAGGTTCCGCAGGTGGCTGACGGCGTCCGCGGTCGTGTGCGCGCCGGCGAGCTTGCTGGCGAGCGGCGGCTGACCGAGGTAGTCGGCCACGAGGAGCGCGGTCGCCGCGGCGCCGTGCGGATCGGTGCTGGGCCGCACGATGGCGACGTCCGCGACGCCATCGAGCTCGGCCTTCAGCGTGGCGAGCGCACGCTCGGCCTCGCGCAGGCCGTCGGACGCGAGCGCACGCGGCGGGGTCGTTGGTTTGGGGGCGGTCATCGAAAGTGCAACTCCCCCGAAGCCTACACGAATGTGTTAGGCATGGCAGCCGTGTCCACGGCCACCACCGAAGGCATCAAGGTGAACGTTCGCGCCGTCTACGTGCCGGAGCAGTCGTCGCCGCGCCTGCGCCGCTACGTCTTCGCGTATACCGTGCAGATCGCGAACGAGGGCGGGGTCCCCGCGCAGCTCAAGTCCCGCCACTGGGTGATCACGGATGGTGACGGGCGGGTGGAAGAGGTCCGCGGCCCCGGCGTCGTCGGCCAGCAGCCGTTCCTCAATCCGGGCGATCAGTTCGAGTACACGAGCGGCTGCGTCCTCACCACGCCGCGCGGCGAGATGCGCGGCAGCTATCAGATGCAACGGCCCGACGGGACGAGCTTCGAGGCTTCGATCGCGGTGTTCTCCCTCACGCTGCCCTACTCGCTCAACTGATAGAGTCTCCTCGATGATGGACGAATCGCATGGATGAATCGCATGGATGAATCGCGCTACCAGGAGCTCGCGGAGGTGGCGCTGCGAGCCATCGAGACGATGCTCGAGGACGTCGACGCCGAGACCGTCGACCTCGCGCGGTCGGGGGACGTGCTCACGCTCACGTTCGCGAACCGCACCAAGGCGGTCATCAACACGCAGCGTCCCACGCGCCAGATCTGGGTCGCGGCGAACGCCCGGGCCTGGCACTTCGATTTCGAGGAGCCGCGGGCGGCGGGCGGGGCAGGTCGATGGATGGACGACAAGGGCCAGGGCGTCGAGCTGCTCGGGCAGATCGCGGCGATCGTGAAGGACTCGGCGGGGATCGTCCTCTCGGTCTCGTGACCTCGGGCCGTCACCACACGCGCCGGCTGGATGGTGAAGGATCTTCACCAGATCCAGCGTCGTAGGTGTTCTCGGCTCGCGCCCGGAGGACGCGCGCCAGCCGCGGCCACTCGCGCAGCGCGTGATAGCAGCGCTCCAGCGCCTTCAGCGCCTGCGGATGGGCGGGCTCGATCGCGACGACGCGCTCGAGGATCTCCGCGGCGCGGATCGCCTCGGCGGTGCCGGCGTGCGCGCTCGCCAGCGCGAGGTGGAGCCGATGATCTCGGGCGCATCACCTCGCGCTGCTACGGCTATCCCGGGCCCACCACGCGCTGCTACACCGCGCAGTACGACGCGGTCGGCAACCCGACGCGCATGGTCGACCCCGATGGCGCGGACGTCTTCGAGTACGACGCGCTCGACCGCCTGACGAAGGTCACGCGCGAGGTCGGCGGCGTCGCGGTGGGCGTCGAGACCTACGCGTACAACGGGCTCGGCGCGCTGCGAATCAACGCCGGCGTCGCGCTCGACCACCAGCGCCCGAAGCTCGCCGGCGGCGGCAACGCAGACGCCGCGGTGCCGGCGACCCTCGGTGGCCAGCCGGTGACGCTCGACGCCGGCGGCCGCGTCACCTCGCTGCGAGGCACCACGCTCACCTGGAGCCGCGACGGCTTCGTCCGCGAGGCGCAGGATCCCATCCCCGCCGTGAGCGAGCTCTACGGCGTCGACTCCGACGGCCGACGGATCGCGAGGGTCCAGGGCACCGAGCGCGAGTTTTACGTCTTCGAGGGCCTCGACCGCGTCGCCACGCTCGACTCCGCGGGAGCGCTGAAGGACGGGTACCTCTTCGATGGCATCGACCACCCGCTGAGGATCAAGATCGCCGCGACGAATACGACTGCGTACTACGAGCTGGACCTCGCCGGGAACGTGCGCGGGCTACGCGCGAGCGGCGGCGCAACCCTCGGTGGATATCGGTATTCGGCCTTTGGCCAGACGGTCGAAGACACGTCGAGCATCGACCAGCCGCTGAGGTGGAAGGCACGGTGGTTTTCGCCGGTCGCGGGCGGGACGTACGACGTGCGAGCGAGGCAGTGGAGCCCGGAGTTGGGCATCTTCTTGGCTGTGGATGAGTACGCTTGGCACGACGAGAAGACGACGTTGTGGGGTTGGCCGGGGATGAATCCGATTCGGTTTAGGGATCCTTCGGGAAGAGGACCGATCGAGATCGCACAATGCCTGCTCGCGGGTCGCGGCTGGAGCGTGTGCATGGAGGAGGAGGAAGAGCGGTGCTGGTAACGGTGGCCCCGGTGGAGGTGGAGGCGGTGGAGGCGGCGGCGGTGGCGGTTACAGAACTCCAGACCGACCAGATCCCGATTTCTCCCCGTGTTCGATGAAGTGGGGCTTGCCGCGCCTCACATGCTGCAAGAACCTTTGTTCTGGCGAAGCGGCGGAGACACCACCTGTGTGCGTGCCAGTTCCGCCAAAGGGATCCCCGGAGCATCAGTGCATGCAGCGATGCTTCGCTAACCCGCACTGACATCATCGTGAGCCCTCCCGAAGAAGATGGTGACCTGGATGCAAAGACCCGCATCGCGGCACTGACCCGTGCTGCAACCCAATCGAGCGCCGAAGGGCTAGCTGCACAATCCGCCGACTACCTTTGCCGGGCGATCCGGGTGGCAGAGGAGGCTGGCCTCGACATCGAAGTGGAATCGCTCCGCGAGAATTTGCTTTACGGTTATCTCGTTTGCTCGAACCTCCCGGCCGCGCTAGCGGAGGTCGAGTCTTGGTCGTCCTGGCCGGCCGACGACATCGGCTTGTGGCTGGTCGTAGAGGCGCTTTTTCAATCGCACCGACTCGAATGCATTCCGATCCTGGAGCGCATGCTTCGCAGCCGTAGTGAGAGAGACGAACTAAGCGTCATCAAGATGGAGGAAATGGTCGCGACCGCAAGAGGCTGGGTCTGAGGTGCCGGGACACCATCCCCGACGAACACCGGCCCCCTGAAGCCCCTCGCCGTCATCGTCGCGAGCTTGGTGGTACGAGATCGAGCACGAGCCCCGAGAACGGCGGCGCGATGAAGCCACGGCCCATCATCGTCGCGAGCTTCTGCTGCCAATGCGAGATCGTCTTCTCGCGGTCGAAGGGTTCGGGATCGGGAGCGTGAACATGCTCTCGGGCTCGCCGAGCTTCACGTCGGTGTCGATCTCGCCGTCGTGCCACAACGGGGAGCGTAGCTGGGGCGTGGGCGCGTTTGGCCCGTGCCGAAAGGGTCTCCGGAGGCGCCTCACGACGGCGCTGTTTCACGGGCACCTACGGAGCCAGAAATGACCACCCGAAATCGTTCGGAATCGGCACACGTCGGGTTGATCTGAAACGGTCCCGGCTTGTAGTACCCGCATGGCCCTTCGCGCTGCCCGCTACCTCCGAGTCTCTCGGCAGGATCAAGACCCTCGGCTCCAGGACGACGAGACGAAGGAGTTCATCACCCGACGCGGGTGGAAGCTCACCGATACGTACACGGACCAGGGCGTAAGCGGCGCCAAGGACCGTCGCCCCGAACTTGATCGCCTGCTCGGTGACGCTCGCCGGAAGAGGTTCGACGTGCTCCTCGTGTGGCGCTCGGACCGCATGTTCCGGTCGTTGAAGAACATGGTGAACACGCTTGATGACCTCACGTCGCTCGGCATCGCGTTCACGAGCGTCACGGAGCCCTTCGACACCACGTGCCCGAGCGGGAAGCTCCTCATGCACATCGTGTCGGCAATGGGAGAGTTCGAGAGGTCGATTCTGATCGAGAGGACCCGAGCCGGTGTCGCCGCCGCTCGGCGTCGTGGTGTTCGCGTCGGTCGTCCTCCCACACGTCTCGATGACGATCACCTCCGCGAGCTTCGGGCCGGTGGCTGGTCCGTACGGAAGATCGCCGAGAGTCTCGGTGTCGGGTCTTCGACCGTCCAGAGGCGGCTGCTCGCTGCCGGGGGCAGCACATGAAGCACCGCAAGCAGGAGACCGACGACGACTTGCCGCCCGATCTCGTGACGCCCGACGAGGCCATCGAGATCGTGATCGACGCCGTGATGCTCGGGTCGAAGCCGCTGCAGGCGATGACGAAGCAGGTGCTCAAGGCGCAGCGGCGGCTCCGGCAGGCCGTCGATGACGACGGGTGGGCCGCCTACCTCAAGCTCGAAGAGGTCGTCAACCAGAGGACGATGGCCGAGATGGACCTGCTCGTCAGGTGGGGGCTCGCGCACGGGTCACGATCGAGGTGGTGAGGTTGGACGTGGTGGGACACGAATCCCGGAAATCAGAGAAGCCCTGACAAACTAAGGCTGTCGCCCGATCACCTTGAGGTAGGCCGACTTGCGGGAGAGGTCGGGCGTCATCTCCTCATCGCTGGCCGGCTCGATGAAGGTTGCGCGTTGATGCTCGAATGTGTGCAGATTGCGGACAAGAACAGTAGCGAGAACTTTACGCACAACCTGCAGACCGTTGCTCAAGTCCGGATGGATCAAGGACGCCCGTCAGAAGCACTGCCGCTCATCGAACGAGTCGCACTCTTCGAGGAACGACGCGACCCATCGTCCGTGATTCACGCGATCGCGCGGTATCACTTCGGACGCTGCCTATGCGCCCTCGGGAGGCAAGAGGACGCGATGTACCAATTGCAAATGGCAC
>JAYTBL010000701.1:0-8353 GCA_043736975.1 Polyangiaceae bacterium | reverse complement strand
GCGTCGGGCTCAGCTCTCTGCCTGGAGGTGCGCCTCCACGAACCACAGCCACTTGTCGGTGCCGCGCGAGATCTCGGTGAACATGTCCACGGTGTCGGCGTCCTTGATCTCGTCGCTCTTGGCGATCGCCTCGCGAGCCACCTTGCCGAAGCCCGCCAGCGCCGACGACAGCGCGTCGACGTGGGCGAGCCCGCTACCGCTCTTCGCCGCGTACTCGGGCAGCGTGGAGTGCTTCGCCACGACCCGCGCCGTACCCTCGGCCACGCCGCCCAGCTGAACCGCGCGCTCGGCGATCAGGTCGACGTACTCCTCGACGTCCTCGTTCAGCTTGTCGAACAGCTCGTGGAGGGCGATGAAGTCCGGGCCCTTGACGTTCCAGTGCGCCTGCTTGCACTGGGTCTGAAGGTCGATGGCGTCAGCGAGGCGCGCGTTGCAGAGGTCGATGAGGAGCGTGCGCGCGGCGACCGGAAGATCGTTTTTCGTCTTGTACATGGGGTTCATCGCTTTCGAGATGCCGTGGTGGAGAGGGATGTCGAGGTAAGATGCGTTGTCGTGGCACTTCGTTCCGGCCTGCGTGCTGCGACAAGCACGGCGCAGCTTGCCCTGACGCGCCGTCCACCCTAAAGTCCTCGCCGATGGCGAGGCGCTGGCGAAACCCGTTGCGTCGCGGCGCGCGGAGGCTCTGGCTGCGCATCGCTGCCGGCGTCCTCGCGATGGCGATGCTGGTCGGCCTGCTCCGGGGAGGAGCGCGCTACTTCTACTGCCCGATGATGCGCGCGGTCATCGATGCGCCGTGCTGCGCCGATCGACATGCGGGCGCCGACTTCGATGAGACCCTCGAGCTGCGATCGCGCGGCTGCTGCGAGGAGCACGTCGTGGGCAAGCTGCCTTCGGGCGCAGTCGCTGCCGCGCGTGTGCCTTGCGATGCCCCGTTGCTGGCGGTGTTGCCGCCCGTGACCGCGCTGTCTCATCCGCTGTCGACCCTCGACACTTCGCGTTTCCAGCACCAGAACCGCGCCGGTCCGGCGTCGACCGCGCGGCACCGCGCCGCACTCATGGTGTTCCTGAACTGAGTCTCCTTCGGGGGGTGCGCTGATTGGCGCTCGTCCCCGTGCAGGCCGATGTCGACGCCACCGCGTCGCGTCCCGTTGCCGCGTCCCTCGAAGGAGAATTTTCATGTCGTCGTCTTCCCGCCTCCGCGGGATGGCCGCCGTCGCCACGTTGGTCGCGCTCCTCGCGACCAGGAACGCTGGCGCCGACGAGCTGTCCGCACCGATCGATCGCGCAACCGTCGTCCACGCAGCCGAGAGCGCTCACCCTGGCATTCGTGCCTCGGCCAAGCGCGCCCATGCCGCGGGCCTCGCTGCGGCCGCTGCGGGGAGCCTCCCCCCGCCCGAGGTGATGGTGCAGGTGTGGCAGGTCCCGATCGCGAAGCCATACGCCTTGGGGGACGCCGGCATGGTCATGGTCGGCCTCGGACAGACCTTCCCTTCGCCCGGTGCCCGCAGCGCACGGGAGCGCGCGGGAGAGCAGATGGCTGAGGCGGAGCGGGCGATGTCCATCGACCGGGCCCGGATGATTCGCCGCGAGGCCGAGCATGCGTTCGCGGACTACGTGGAAGCCAGCGCACGTCACGCGGTTCACGTCGAGCACCGGGCGGTTGCGCTGCGCGCGCTCACGCTCGCGCAGGCCCGCCACGCCGGCGGCGCGTCTCTGATCGACGTGACGCAGGCCGAGGTCGAGCTCGCGCGCGTCGACGCCGACGTGATCGGCGACCGAGCACGCGTGACGGGCACGCGCGCGCGCCTCAACGCCGTGCTGGCACGTGATCCGTCGGCGCCGCTTGGCCCTCCGATCAGCGGCGAGCCGGAGCTCGCGGCCTGGGATCTGCGCGCCGCGCTCGCGAAGGCAAGCGAAGCGCGTCCCGAGCTGCGCGCGGCGGAGGCGGAGCAGAGAGCGCGGACCGAGGAGGCGCACGCCGCCGCGCAGGAGGCGAAGCTCCCCTCGTTCAGCGTCGCGGCGCTGTACTTCGCCCCCGTCGGGCCGCTCCCGGTCCATGGGTATGGCGCCAACGCGTCGATGTCGCTGCCATGGCTCTGGGGAGAAGCGAGCTCACGACGGGATGCCGCCCGTGAACAAGCCGAGGCTGCCCGGAGCGAAGCGCGAGCCGCAAGCATTCCCGTCAATGCGCAAGTCGCCATGGCCGACGCCACCATGCGAGCCTCCGCGCTTCGCCTCCAAGCGCTGCGCGATCGCGCGCTGCCGGCGAGCCGCCGATCGTTCGACGCCGTATGGTCAGGCTACGAAGCGGGACGCACCGATGTCCTGACGCTGCTTTCGGCGCGGCGCGCCGTCGTCGACATCGAGAACGAGATCGTGGTCGCCCGGGCGAGCCTCGATCACGCGCTCGCCGAGCTCGATGCCTCGGTCGGAGCTCCCGCACCGCGGCGTCCATTGGGACCGCTCGACCCCGCAGCCCTCGAGGATGGAGGCGACCATGCCCGCTGAGATCCAGGACCACGACGACATGCCGGAGGGCGAGGAGCCGCCCCCTCGAGGTGCGAAGACGATGGCGGCCGTTCGATGGGCGCTCGTCGCGGCGGCCGGACTGCTCGCGCTGTTCATGTGGTTGTCGTTCGCGAGAGCGCAGCTCGCCCCCCACGACGCTGGCGGGAGCGCCGAGGCGCCGAAGTACCACTGCCCGATGCACCCGCAGATCGTCTCGAACGAGCCGGGCGAGTGTCCCATCTGCCACATGAATCTGGAGCCGATCTCGGGGGAGCGCGGAGCTTCGATGAGAGGCGGCCTCGAGGCAGGGACGCAAAATGCCGGCTTCACGTGCCCCATGCATCCTGAGATCCACGCTGCCGAGGCGGGACGGTGTCCCATCTGCAAGATGCCGCTCGAGGCGGTGAAGGTCACCGGAATCGCGCTTGCCCCGGGATCCACTCCGCCGGGAACGACGCCGATCACGCTGGTGCTCGACCGCATCCAATCGATCGGCGTCCGTACCGCGGTCGCCGAGGAGCGCGCCTCGTCGAGCACCCTCCGCGTGACCGCGGTCGTGATGGCCCCCGAGCAGGGCGCCGCGGAGGTCCATGTGCGTTCGGCAGGGTTCGTCGAAGCGATCCAGGTCGACCAGACGGGCATCGCGGTGCGCGCTGGGCAGCCGATGCTGTCGCTCTACAGCCCGGAGCTCCTCCAGGCGCAGAACGAGCTGCTGGCCACGAGACAATGGACCGGCGATGCGGGCGCCATCTCGGGCTCGGCGCGCAAGAAGCTCGAGCTCCTGGGCATGGCACCTTCTGAGATCGATCGCGTCGTCGCGAAGGGCGAGCCGATGCGAGCGATCACGATCACCACCCAGCGCTCCGGCTTCGTGACGAAGAAGAACGTCGTCCTCGGGTCGTACGTCACGCCAGAGATGGCGCTCTACGAGGTGCAAGACCTGTCGAAGGTCTATGTCGTCGCCGACGTGTTTCTCCCCGATGTCGGCGCCGTGGGGCTTGGTACCGAGGGGCGCTTCGTTCCGTCGGTTCGCCCGGAGCGTGCCGTGACGGCCAAGGTCGACCTCGTCTATCCCAACGTCACCACCGAGGCGCGAACGCGACGCGTCCGCATGCAGATCCGGAACGACGGAGACAGCAGCTACGCCCCCGGGGAGTACGGCACCGTGGAGCTCGCCACGACCGCGCACAAGCGCGTGTCGATCCCGCGCGACGCGCTCATCGATACCGGCACCGCCACGTACGTCTTCGTGGTCGAGCCCAATGGGCGATTCGCGCCGCGGATCGTCAGCGCCCGCGAGGGCGACGTGAATCACGTGTTCGTGGACGCCGGGCTCGCTGCGGGCGAGCGCGTGGTGTCAGGCGCGACCTTCCTCATCGATGCCGAGAGCAGGTTGCAAGCCTCGATCGCGCAGGTAACGCCTTCGCCAACGCCCGGAAAGTCGCCATGATCGGCTGGATCATCGACGTCTCTGCGAAGTATCGCTGGTTCGTCATTCTCCTCTACAGCGCGCTGGTGATCGGCGCGTGCGCGTCCGCGAAGCGAGTCCAGCTCGACGCGATTCCCGACCTCTCCGATCCGCAGGTCATCGTCTTCACGGAGTGGAAGGGTCGCTCGCCTACCCTCGTCGAGGATCAGATCACGTACCCCATCTCGAGCTCACTCCTCGCTGCGCCCCACGTCACTGCCGTCCGCGGCTATTCGATGTTCGGGATGTCCTTCGTCTACGTGCTCTTCGACGAGGGCACCGATGTCTACTGGGCGCGTTCGCGCGTGCTCGAGTACCTGAACGGGATCCGGGGCAAGCTTCCCGCGGACGTGGCGCCGGTGCTCGGGCCCGACGCCACCGGCATCGGCTGGGTCTACGAATACGCGCTGGTGGATCGGAGCGGCAAGCGAGACCTCGCCGAGCTGCGAACGCTGCAGGACTACACCCTGCGGTACGCACTGGAGAGCGTGCCGGGCGTGGCCCAGGTCGCCAGCGTCGGCGGGTACGAGCGGCAGTACCAGGTCACGCTCGATCCCGACAAGCTGCGGGCGTACGGATTGCACGTCGAGGACATCGCAGCGGCGATCCGACAGTCGAATGGCGAGGTCGGAGGTCGCGTCCTGGAGATGAGCGGCCGCGAGTACTTCGTGCGGGGACGCGGATACCTCGAGAACCTCGGCGACCTGGCGCGGGTCGCGATCCGCGCAGGTCCGGACGGCACGCCAATCCGGGTCGGCGACGTCGGGACGGTGCGCTTCGGTGGCGAGCTGCGGCGCGGCCTCGCAGAGCTCGACGGTAAGGGCGAGACCGTCGGCGCGATCGTGATGGCGCGCTACGGCGAGAATGCCCTCGACGTCATTGCCCGCGTGAAGACTCGACTTGCCGAGCTCGGCTCGGCGCTGCCGCCGGGCGTCGAGATCGTACCCACCTACGATCGCTCCTCGCTGATCGAGAGGGCGATCGCGACGCTGCGCGGCTCGCTCATCGAGGAGGCGGTCACCGTCAGCCTGGTGATCATCCTGTTCCTGCTCCACTTCCGGAGCGCGTTATTGCCGATCATCAGTCTTCCGATCGCCGTCGCGCTCGCCTTCATTCCCATGTACCTGTTTGGCATACCCGCCACCATCATGAGCCTGGGCGGGATTGCCATTGCCATCGGCGCCACGGTCGACGCCGAGATCGTCATGATCGAGGCGTGCCACAAGAAGCTGGAGCGAGCGCCACCCGATCTCGACGAGAAATCCCGAGCCAAGCTGCTCCACGAAGCGGCGAAGGAGGTGACGCCCGCGATCTTCTTCTCTCTCGTCATCATCGCGATCTCGTTCGTTCCGGTCTTCGGTCTGAACGGCCAGGCTGGTCGCCTCTTCAAGCCCCTCGCCTATACCAAGACCTTCGTCATGCTATCCGCGGCGGTGATCAGCATCACGCTCGCGCCGGCGCTGCGCGATCTGCTCCTGCGAGGAAAGATCCGGAGCGAGAAGAACCACCCCGTCTCGCGCTTCATCATGGCGGTGTACCGGCCGTTCGTTCACGTCGCGCTGCGCCGCCCGAAGACCACGCTCGCCATCGGCGTCTTCGCGCTCCTCTCCGCTATCCCCGCATACCTGAAGCTGGGCAGCGAGTTCATGCCGCCCCTCAACGAGGGTGACATGCTCTATATGCCCACGACGTTGCCGAACCTCTCGATCGAGGAGGCCAAGAGGCAGCTCGAGCGGCAAGACCGGATCCTGGCCGGTTTCCCCGAGGTGAAGACGGTGTTCGGAAAGGTCGGACGAGCAGAATCGCCGACCGATCCTGCGCCGCTCTCGATGGTCGAGACGATCATCCAGCTGAAGCCATCCGCGCAGTGGCCGATGGTCCACCGGGATCGCTGGTACAGCGGCTGGGCACCGGAGCTCGTGAAGCGGACGTTGCGTCCCCTCTGGCCGGAGGAAGAGCACGAGACGTGGGACGAGCTCGTCACGAAGATGAACGCCGCGCTCCAGCTCCCCGGCTGGACCAACGCATGGACGATGCCCATCAAGGCGCGGGTGGACATGCTGACCACCGGCATTCGCACGCCGGTCGGCATCAAGGTATTCGGCCAGGACCTCACGTCGATCGAGCGTGTCGGGACCGAGCTCGAGGCCGCGCTCCGCGGCGTCACCGGGACCCGGAGCGTGATCTACGAGCGATCGCTGGGCGGCGTCTACGTCGATGTCGTTCCTGATCGCGAGGCGCTCGCGCGCCACGGCATGAACGTCTCCGACCTCAACGAGGTCGTCTCCACGGCGATCGGAGGCGAGCCGATCACCACGACCGTCGAAGGGCGGGGGCGCTTCACCGTGAACGCCCGCTACAAGGAGGACTTCCGGAGCACGCCCGAGAAGCTGCGTCAGGTGCTGGTGCCGCTGCGCGGTCCGGGGGCGGCGGGGCGGGCCGTTCCGCTCGGTGAGCTCGCCGCGGTCCGGGTGGTGGATGGGCCGCCGATGTTGCGTGACGAGGCGGGACTGCTCGTCGGGTATGTCTACGTGGACGTGCAGCCGTCGCGCGACATCGGCGGGTACGTCGAAGACGCGAAGGTCGCCGTCGCCGCCGCGCAGAGCCGCGGACAGATCCAGCTGTCGCCCGGGATGTACCTGCGATGGACTGGCCAGTACGAGCTGCTCGAGGGAATGCGCGAGCGGATGCGGATCCTCATCCCCGCGTCGCTCCTCGCGATCGCGATTCTCCTCTACTTGCAATTCAAGCACCTGACCGAGGTGCTCATCGTGTTCCTCTCGATCCCGTTCGCTCTCGTGGGGAGCGTCTGGCTCCTCTACCTGCTCGACTACCGGATCTCGACGGCCGTTCTCGTGGGCATCATCGCGCTGGTGGGGCTCGCGGCGCAGACCGGGGTGGTGATGATCGTCTACATCGATCACGCGTTCATCCGGCGCCTGCGCGCCGGGAAGATCCGTGATCTGAACGACATCATCCACGCCCACACCGAGGGCACCGTGCAGCGGGTTCGCCCCAAGGTCATGACGGTCGCGACCATGCTCATCGGGCTCGTTCCGCTGCTCTGGGCCACCGGCAGCGGCGCGGATGTGATGAAGCGGATCGCAGCGCCGATGGTGGGCGGGCTCCTCTCGAGCGCGTTCCTGACCCTCGAGCTCATTCCCGTCGTCTATACCTACTGGCGCTACGCGCAGCTGAAGCGCGCCCTGCGCACCGGCCGGTCGCTGGCCGAGGTGTGCGGCATCGACCTTGGCGAAGAGGCTCGCTAGGACGACTTACTTCGCGCGGAACACGATCCCGTTTGGCTTGCTGCCGACGGGGATCGTGATCTTCGTCGCCCGCGTTGCCGCGTCGATGAGCGTGATCGAGTCTCCATTCTGATTGGTCACGAAGGCGGTCTTGCCGTCCGTCGTGAAGGCAAGCGCATGGGCACCGGCAGCGGTGGCGAGCTCCGCGACCTTGGCGTCGGCATCCGTCTTGTTGAACACCACCTTGCCGGAGTCGGTGTCGGTCACCCAGAGCTCGCTCGTGCGCCCGGGCGGCACAGAGGCAATGCCCGGCGTGAACCCGAGGCTATAGGTCCGAACGACCTCGAGGGTGCGCGGGTCGATGACCTTGATCGACTTCGCGACCTCGCAGTCGACGTACATGAGCCCGTCTGCGCCCGGCCACGCTCCCACAGGCTCTCGGTCGACCGCGATGGTCTTGACCACCACCTTGCTCGCGACATCGACGACGCTGATGTCATCGCTCGTGCCGTTCGCGACGAATGCGTACTTGCCGTCGGGAGTGAACGTGACCTCCGCAGGCACGCGACTGACCTTGATGGTCTGCTTCGTCTCCAGGGTCTCTGCGTCCAGCACGAGCACGGCTCCGTCCTCGCGAAGGAGGGCGGTCCAGATCTCCCGACCGTCAGGCGAGAAGATCGAGTTGTGGTTCGAGGATTCGAGACGGCGGGAACGGAGGGTCGCTCCAGTGGTCGCATCGAGCACGAGGACCGCGCCGCCCGAAGCTTCCGCGCCTCCGTGCTCGCCCCCTCCGTGCTCGCCCCCTCCGTGCACTCCCCCCGGCTGCGCGGCGGCGGAGTGCCCCATGCTGAGGTCGTGTCCCGGGACGGCGACCGCGATCTTGCCCCGGTCCGGGCTCAGGTAGACGTGGTGCGGGTAGCTCACGTTCGTCAGCTGGATCTTGCCAAGCACGCTGCCGGAGGACGCGTCGAGCACGGCGATCGTCGAGTCGCCACCGTTGACGACGTAGACGGCGTCGGTGGTGATGGCGGAGATCGCGACGCTCGCGGGTGCCGCAGCCGTGGTGCCGCCGTGCCCAGCGTCATGACTGCCGCAGCCCGTAACCGACACGAGCGCGCACGTGACGACC
>JAYTBL010000700.1:0-3403 GCA_043736975.1 Polyangiaceae bacterium | reverse complement strand
ACCGCGCTGCGGCGCGGGAACGCGGTTGCTCTTTCGACGTGGGCGCCGGCCCTCGACAGCGCTACACGTGCGGAATGCACGCCAGGAAGACGGCCCGTGACCTGTACTTCCCGACGCGCTTCGACGACGCGTTCTTCACGCCGCGGGGTGACGTCGCCTTCAAGGACACCGGCGAGGCCCGCCGCTTCGCCGACAAGGTCAACGCGCGCGACGAGCGCAGCGGCCCTGCGCTCCTCCGCCCCGCCGAGCTCGCCGCGATGGCGCTGGTGCACGAGATCCTGCACTCCATCCTCGCCCTCTATCGCCGGCAGCATCCGAAGGGCTGGGACGATCTCCGGGCGCAGCTCGCCGAGCGTCTCGGCAGCGGCGCCCGCGCGGCGCTCCTCACGTTCCTCCGCACGTTCCCCACCCCCGCCATCTACCGCCAGATGCAGGGCGACGGCGACGAGACCCCCGAGGCGCTCCTCGCGCGCGGCGGCCAGGCGGCCATCGACGCGTACACCGAGGAGCTGATCCTCCTCTGGCTGACGAACCGGAACCCGGCGTACGAGACCGTCAAGCCGCTCGTGAGTGACGCCGATCTCGGCGAGACCTACCGCGCCTTCACCACCGAGACCGAGCGCTTCTTCCGCGACGACGTGCCGTTCGGCCCGCGCGGCGAGAAGCTCCTCGATCTGCTGCTCGCGCCCAGCCGCGCGGCGCCTGGCTCGATCCTCGATCAGCTCAAGTGGATCGAGGAGACCTGGGGTCACGCGCTCGGCCTCGCCGAGCTCGGCGTCTGGCGCCGCGTCCTGTGGGCGCGCGACTTCCTCCACGAGGAGGGTAAGTACTTCGCGCGCGGCGGCCCCGGGCCCGGCGCCCCGCAGACGGAGCCGCTCCGCTTCGACGCTGCGCAGGCCGGCGCGCGCGCGCCGGAGGAGGAGCCGAAGCGCTTCAGCCCCGACCTCGACTGGATGCCGCACGTCGTCCTCGTCGCGAAGACCGTCTTCGTGTGGCTCGACCAGCTCTCGAAGAAGCACGAGCGCACCATCGAGCGCCTCGATCAGATCCCGGACGCCGAGCTCGACCTCCTCGCGGCGCGCGGCTTCACCGGCCTGTGGCTGATCGGACTCTTCGAGCGCAGCCGCGCCTCGAAGAAGATCAAGCAGATGCGCGGCGACGCAGAGGCCGTGGCCTCGGCGTACTCGCTGATGAAGTACGACATCGCCGAGGAGCTCGGCGGCCACGCGGCGTACGAGAGCCTGAAGCAGCGCGCCTGGACGCGCGGTCTGCGCCTCGCCGCGGACATGGTGCCGAACCACGTCGGCATCGACGCTGACTGGGTGGTCAACCACCCCGACTGGTTCATCCAGACCGAGGAGCCGCCGTTCCCCGGCTATCGCTTCGGCGGCGCCGATCTCTCGGACGACCCGCGGGTCGGCGTGTTCATCGAGGAGGGCTACTGGTCGAAGACCGACGCCGCCGTCGTGTTCCGCCGGCACGATCGCCAGACCGGCGAGAACCGCTTCCTCTACCACGGCAACGACGGCACCAGCATGCCGTGGAACGACACCGCGCAGCTCGACTACACGAAGGCCGAGGTCCGCCACGCGGTCATCGAGACCATCCTCCACGTCGCGCGCATGTTCCCCATCATCCGCTTCGACGCGGCGATGACGCTCGCGAAGCGCCACTTCTCGCGCCTCTGGTTCCCGCTCCCCGGCAGCGGCGGCGCCATCCCGTCGCGCTCCGACCACGCGCTGACCCAGGAGGAGTTCGATCACGTCTTCCCCGTGGAGTTCTGGCGCGAGGTGGTCGACGCCGTCGCCGCGCGCGCGCCCGACACGCTGCTGCTCGCGGAGGCCTTTTGGATGATGGAGGGCTACTTCGTCCGCAGCCTCGGCATGCACCGCGTCTACAACTCCGCGTTCATGAACATGCTGAAGCGCGAGGAGAACGACAAGTACCGGCAGACGATCAAGAACGTCCTCGATTTCGAGCCGGAGATCCTGAAGCGCTTCGTCAACTTCATGAACAACCCCGACGAGGAGACGGCGTTCGAGCAGTTCGGCGGAGACGACAAGTACTTCGGCGTGTGCGTGCTCATGTGCACGATGCCCGGCCTGCCGATGTTCGGGCATGGCCAGGTCGAGGGACTGCACGAGAAGTACGGCATGGAGTACCGCCGGGCGAAGTGGGACGAGCCGATCAACCAGGGGCTCGTCGCGCGCCACGACAGGGAGATCTTCCCGATCATGAAGAAGCGCTACCTCTTCAGCGGGGTCGCGGAGTTCTCGCTCTACGACTTCGTGACCGAGGACGGCAGCGTCGACGAGGACGTCTACGCGTACTCCAATGGCGTGGGCCCCGAGCGCGCGCTCGTCCTCTACAACAACAAGTTCAAGGACACGCGGGGCCGCATCTACCGGAGCATGCCCACGCGCCGCGAGGACGGCAGCACCACCTCGCCCACCATCGCCGAGGCGCTCGGGATCGCGAGCAGCGAGGGCGAATGGCTGCTCTTCCGCGACGTCGCGAAGGGCCTCGAGTACCTGCGGCCGATGAGCGAGCTCGAGGGCGGCTTCTTCTGGGAGCTCGGCGCGTTCAAGTACCACGTGCTCACCGATCTGCGCGTCGTCGATGCCACCACCGAGCTCCCCTACGACCGCCTCGCCGCGGCGCTCGACGGGCGCGGCGTGCCTTCGACCGCGGAGGCGCTCGTACAGCTTCGATTCCGGCCCGTGCACGAGCCGCTGCGCCACGCGCTCGGCGAAGGGCACCTCGCTTACCTCGCGAGCGGCTGGGATGCGAAGGCCGGCGCTCCGACGAAGGAGGCGATCACCGCGCTCCAGGAGCGCATCGGTCACCTCGCCAAGGGGCTCGCGTACATGCATCCGGGGACCGCGTTCGATCCTGCAGCGGCGCTGGAGACGCTCGGTCAGCGCTACGCGAGGATCCTCGCGCTCGCCAACCCGTCACCGAAGAACGTTCACGCGCAGGGCCGCGCGCCGGCGAAGATCGACGCCGATGCCAGCGCGCCGGCGACGCGCGCCACGAGCACGCTCGATGTGCCGTTCCTCCTCGCCTGGTCGCAGCTCGAGGCGGTGCTCGATCTCCTCGCGCTCACCGCGCCGAAGGCCACGCGCGCGGAGCTGACGCGCGAGTGGGAGCTCGAACACGCTGTCGTCGAGGCGTTCACGCACGAGGGTGAGGCCGGCGAGGCGCGCACGCGAGCCGAGCTCGTGCTCCTCGCCGCGTCCGTACCCGAGCTCCCGCTGCGCGAGGCGATGAGCGCCGCGCTCGCCGACGAACGCGGTCGCGCCTATCTCCGGGTGCACGAGGCGAGCGGCGTGCGGTGGCTCGTGAAGGAGCCCTTCGAGACGCTCGCGCGGCGGCTCGCCGAGCGCGAGGTGGTGGCCGGTCA
>JAYTBL010000699.1:0-3403 GCA_043736975.1 Polyangiaceae bacterium | reverse complement strand
ATGATCAACCAGGCGCGCAGGCGGGTCATCGGGCCCAAGCATGGCACACGCGCGCCTTTCAGACGACGAGCTTGCGAAACGAGGTGCGCGGTAGCCCGGCCGCGCGGGCCGCCGCACTCACGTTACCACCATGATCTCGGAGCAGCGCCTTGGCCACGCCCGGGTTCAGCGAAGGCCGCTGCGACGCACGCGCATGCAGCGCGCGATCGACGTCCGAAGCAGAGATCGAGAGCGCCGTGCCCGCCAGGTGAGTCGCACGCACCAGCACGTTGCGCAGCTCACGGACATTCCCCGGCCAGTCGTGCGCGACCAACCGCGCGAGGGCCGTCGAGGTCAACGTACGGCACTGGCCACCCTCGCTGCTGCGTCGCAGCAGGCGCGCGGCAATCGCCGCGACGTCGCCTGGACGGTGGCGCAGCGGTGGAATGTCGACGACGAAGACCTCGAGTCGGTGGAACAGGTCGCGCCGGAACAGTCCCTGATCCACACGGTCGTTGATGGCCACGTGCGTCGCCGCTACCAGCCGTACCTCGAAGCGCGTACCACTTCCGGCGCCCCCCACCGCCCGCACTTCGTATCCGTCGAGCGCTCGCAGCAGCTTCGGCTGCGCGTCGAGCGGCAGCTCACCGATCTCATCGAGGAACAGCGTACCGCCCGCAGCCTCGGCGAACGCTCCAGCCCGTCGCGTGACCGCGCCCGTGAACGCGCCGCGCTCGTGACCGAACAGCTCGCTCTCGAGGATGGTCTCGGGGATGGCGGCGCAGTTGACGGCCACGAACGGGCCCTTCGCGCGCGCGCTCCTGTCGTGGATGTAGCGCGCCAGCAGCTCCTTGCCGGTGCCGCTCTCGCCGAGGACCAGGACGGTCGCCATGCTGGGCGCCGCCTGCGTCGCGACCTCGATCACGCGGCGCCAGGCCACGGAGCTGCCGACGATCTCGCGCTTCGTCAGCGCCTTGATTTCGTCCTTCAAGGAGCGGTTCTCCTCGAGGAGCCGCCCGCGCTCCGCAGCCTTGCGGACGCTCTTCACGATGGTCATCCGCTTCAGCGGCTTCTCCACGAAGTCATACGCGCCCTCGCGCATCGCGCTGACCGCCGCCTCCACCGACCCGTACGCGGTCATGAGCACAACCTCGACCTCGGGCTGCACCTGCTTGATGGCGCGCAGCAGCTCGAGGCCGGTCGTGCCGGGCATCATGAGATCGGTGAGCACGACCTGCACGCGGTGGTTCCGCACCTGCTCGAGCGCATGCTTGGCGTCGTTCGCGACGAGCACGCGCATGCTCTCCTTCAGGAAGATCTTCTCGAGCGACTCGACGTTCGAGCGCTCGTCGTCGACGACGAGGACGGTGATCCCCTCGTCGGTCGCCCGCCCGCCTTCCGACGTCTTGTCAACAGCCCCTGACGAATCGTCAATCACAGAATCCATGTTGTCACGGGCGGACAACCCGTCAAGGACCTCTGCCATTCCGTCGAAGGCCCTGCCACTCCGGCATTGCGCCAAAGTCTCGGATCTAGTCTGAAATCACCTGACGAGTCGCGAGAGCGCCTTGAACTCTTCCGTGCCGGCGCGCTCGAGGAGGTCGAAGATCACCGTCTCGGTAGCGGTGACCACCGCGCCCGCGCGCTCGCACAGGCCCAGGCCCAGGAGGCGGTTCTGTTCGGTCCGCGAGGCCACGGCGTCTGCCACCACCTGGGTCGCGTACCCGCGCTTCACGAGCTCGCGGGCCGTCTGGAAGACGCAGACGTGGCTCTCCATCCCGATCACCACCACGCTCTTCGCGCCCGAGTCGGCGATCGCGCGCGCGATCGCGAGGTCGGAGCAGGCGTCGAACGTGAGCTTGGGCAGCGCCGTGACGCCGAGCGCCGCCAGCCGCGCCGCCAGCGGTGCGATGGTCGGACCCAGCCCCTTCGGGTACTGCTCGCTCGCGAGCACGCGCACCCCGAGCTTCGCGGCGGCCTGAAGCAGGAGCTCCGCGTTCTTCACGAGGGCCGCGAGCGTCGCCTCGGGCATGGCGGGCGCGAGCTTCTCCTGCACGTCGACGACGAGCAGCACGGTGGACGCAGGCAGCAGTCTCTCCATGATCAGTCCAGTCCGCTCGCGAGCCGCGAGACGCGCATGCGGGGCCGGAACGACTTCACGAGCGCACCCAGATCGCTCCTGGGATCGAAGCGCAACACCGCGCGCCCGACCTCGACGCCCGCGTCGTCGAAGAGGCTCGCGGGGAGGATGGTGAGCGAGTCGACGGCGGCGTGGACGAAGAAGTCGCGCTGACCGCGCAGGCGGTAGGTACGGCCGTCGTCGCCCGCGAACGTGAGGTCGTAAGGGATCCGCTTCTCGTCGAAGAGCTTCATCGCGAGGGTGCCCGCGAGCGCGACGCCTTCCGCCTCGCGCGCCGCGAGGCCCTCGGCATGGATGAGGCCTCTCGCCTCGACCTTCCGCTCGCGGAGGAAGCGGCGCAGCCCGTTCACGCCGAGGCGGAGCGAGACGCGCATCGGATGATCGCGAAACGGCTCGTCGAGCCGGTAGTAGCTGCCCGAGAAGGACTCGGCGAGCTGGAACCCGAGGCCCATCAGGCCACCTGCCCTGACGTGGATGCGCGATGCGGCATTGCTGACAAGCGTGCGCGCGCTGGGCCGCTCGCGTCAAGTCGCCCTTGCAGTCGCGCGCGGGACGGTGGAAAGCTCCCGCCATGTCCCACGCCAAGTCACCCCAGACATCTTCGGCCCTCGCCTCGCGCACGTCGCCCCGGCTCTTCCTCGCGACCGTGCTCGGCGCGACGCTCGCCGCGACCGTCTACGCGTGCGGCGGCGGCAACGACAACCTCCCCCCGCCGCCCCCGCCGCCCCCGCCGCCGGCCTCGGCGTCCGCGGCTCCGATCGCGACCACCGCGCCGTCCTCGACCGCGCCGAGCAAGGCTCCCGCGCCCCCGATCACGCTGACCCCCGGCGCCGCGAGCCCCGATCCCGCGGCGCCGCTCCCGACCGTGAAGCTCTCCGCGCCCGCGAAGGATCAGGTCATCGACGCCGCGAAGGCCGGCGACTTCGCCGTGAGGCTCGACGTCAAGAACTGGCAGACCGCCAAGGGCTCGAGCCACGTCCACCTGATCCTCGACAACAAGCCGTACAAGGCGATCTACGACACCAAGGAGCCCGTGAAGCTCAGCGAGCTCGCCGCCGGCGAGGCGCTTGCCGAGGGCCTGCACGTCCTGGTCGCGTTCCCGAGCCGCGCGAACCACGAGTCGGTGAAGACCAAGGACGCGCTCACCGTCGTTCCGTTCTGGGTCGGCAAGAAGAGCGCTACCACCGTCGACCCGACGAAGAAGCCGATGCTCATCTTCAGCCGCCCCAAGGGTGACTACAACGGCGAGATGGCGAACCACGTCCTCGTCGACTTCCAGGTCGC
>JAYTBL010000698.1:0-3403 GCA_043736975.1 Polyangiaceae bacterium | reverse complement strand
TCGTCGGGGTGAGCGGTGCAGGCGGCGGCGCGCCCCCCCCGCACGCGACGAACGCGACGAGCGCGACGAGGCTGGTGAGGGCGGCGAGCGAGAGGCGGTGGGGCTGGCGCATGCGCGCGGCAGAATAACCGAAACCCGGAATCGTGCGCGCGAAGCCGAGTCAATCTTTTTTCCGCCGCGGCGCCGTGCCTAACTCATCATTGCATCACCGTGGAAGCACCTGTCGCTCGAAAGCCTCTGGCCCCCTCGGGGCCGCCCGCGATGAACCCTGCTCAGCAGGAGGCGGTCGAGCACCAGAACGGACCGATGCTGGTGCTCGCCGGCGCCGGCTCCGGCAAGACGCGGGTGATCACGCATCGCATCGCGCGCCTCATGGAGCGCGGCGTCCCCGCGCACATGATCTGCGCGCTCACCTTCACCAACAAGGCAGCCGGCGAGATGGCCGAGCGGGTGCAGCACCTGGTGAAGGAGCGGCGCCTCGGGGGCAAGGACGGCGGCAAGGGCCTCGTCATCTCCACGTTCCACTCGTTCGGGCTGATGGTCCTGGGGCGCGAGCGGAAGTCGCTGGGCGGCACGTTCACCATCTTCGATCAGGGCGACTGCCTCTCCGCGGTCAAGGAGATCCTCAGCCGTACCGACGCCGGGAAGAAGTTCGACGCGTCGGCGATCATGACGCGCATCTCGAACGCGAAGAACGCGTTCATCTCCGCCGCGGAGTTCTGCGAGCGCGAGGGCGACGACTACGACGAGATGACCAAGCTCGTGTACCCGAAGTACGAGAGCGCGCTCAAGAGCTTCCGCGCCTTCGACTTCGACGACCTCGTCTGCCAGGTGGCGCGCCTCTGGAAGGACCGCGAGGACATCCGCGATCGCTGGCAGAAGGAGTTTCTGTACGTCCTCGTCGACGAGTACCAGGACACCAACCGCGCGCAGCTCGAGGTGCTCCGCCTCCTCGCCGATCGCCACAAGAACATCTGCGTCGTCGGTGACGACGACCAGTCGATCTACGCGTGGCGCGGCGCCGACGTCCGCAACATCCTCGACTTCGACGAGCAGTTCCCGGGCGCGAAGGTGGTGAAGCTGGAGCAGAACTACCGCTCCACCGCGCCCATCCTGGCGGTCGCGAACGCCGTCATCTCCAAGCGCAACGACTCGAAGTACCAGAAGTCGCTCTTCACCGACAAACCCGGGGGCGCGCTGGTGCGCCTGGGCGTCGCCGCCTCCCCCGAGGCCGAGGCCGCCTACGTCGCGCGCGAGCTGCGCCGCATCATCCACGAGGAGGGCAAGAAGGCGAAGGACTGCGCCATCCTCTATCGCTCCAACGGCCAGGCGAAGCTCCTCGAGGAGCAGCTCCGCGAGCAGGGCGTCCCCTACCGCATGATCGGCGGGCAACAGTTCTTCGAGCGCAAGGAGGTGAAGGATCTCCTCGCCTACCTCAAGGTGGGGCTGAACCGCTCCGACGAGATCAGCCTGCGCCGCATCATCAACTACCCGCCGCGCGGCATCGGCGACACCAGCGTCGAGAAGCTCTCGCAGTACGCGATCGCGAAGGGCTGGTCACTCTGGGAGGCCATCGAGCGGGTCGACGCGCTCGACGCCATTCCCAGCGGCGCGCGCGAGGGCTGCAAGCAGCTCGAGCGCATCGTGGGCGACATGCGCAAGCGCCTGATGATCGATCGCGGCAAGGCGAGCGTGGTGACGCGCGAGCTGTGCGAGACGCTCGGCCTGCGCAAGGACATCGACGCGACCTCGACCTCCACCAACGCCGCGGCGCGGCGCTGGAGCAACGTCGAGGGCATCCTCGGGGTGTTCTCCCGGCGCGAGGCGCGCGTCACCGGTAAGGGCCAGGACGACACCGCGGAGCGCGAGCTGATGTCGTTCCTCCATTCGCTCACCCTGCAGATGGACGACGCCGAGGACGACCCCGGCAACGTCGTCACGCTCTCGACGCTGCACGGCAGCAAGGGCCTCGAGTTCGACCACGTGTTCCTCATCGGCTGCGAGGAAGGCCTCATCCCGCACCAGCGCACGCTCGACGTGAAGGCCTCGGACGCGACCGTCCAGGACGTCGAGGAGGAGCGCCGCCTCTTCTACGTGGGGGTCACGCGCGCGCGGCAGCGCCTCGACATGACGCGCTGCAAGTTCCGCCTCATGCGCGGCAAGCCGGTCCCGCGCACCCCGTGCCGGTTCCTCGCCGACATCCCCGGTGAGCTCCTCGAGCAGTTCGAGGCGAAGGACGCCGCGATGATGTCGGTCCAGGCCATGGCCGAGCAGGCCTCGAACATGCTGGCCATGCTCGACGCTTTGAAGTGATCGCCTACTCGACGGACGCGACGCCCTCGACGAATTGCCCCGGGTCGACGACGTTGGCCTCGCGCGCCTGGATGACGCCGCCCACCCTCGCGCAGCGGTCGGGGCCGTTCACGATGGATGCGCTCGGGAGATCGCGCGGCTGGGTGCCGAGCGCGTAGACGGTGGTGGTCGGCGGGCAGGTCGTGCTCACCGTCAGGACGAAGCGCGCCGTGCCCAGGCACGACGTCTCCGATGGAACGGCCACCATCGAGGTCGCCTTGCACGCGTCGTCGGTGAAGAAGAGGCTGCCCTTCGCGGCCACCGGGAGGCAGCGCGTCTTGCCGTCGCTGGCGAGCGCGAAGGTGCAATCGACGTCACGCTCGGTGTCGTGCCACCCCGGGACCAGCGTGCTGGTCGGGCCCGCGGGCCACACGAAGGTCGGGACCAGGCGGCCGCTCCCGCCGCCCACGCGCGGCACGCTGGGGAGCGACGAAGTGATGTTGGCGGCGATGGCTCGGCGGCTGGGATAGTAGCCGCCGCCGCCCGGCGTTCCGTTCGACCCGCACTTCATCGTGGGCGGTCCCTGGCCCGAGAACTCGTTCTGCCAGCTGAACGTCTCGTCGCTCGCGGCCGCGCCGTCGCGCAGGGAGTAGACCGCGCGCAGCCCGGTGCACGCGTCGTTCGTGGGCTCGAGCCAGGTGTCCGCGAGCCCGTTGGGCGCCGCACAGCCGCCCTGGTTGCGGTAGTCGCTCACCAGGATCGCGTTCGAGCACGCCGAATCGGCGTAGAACACGGGGCCGATCGAGGCCTGCGGAACGCAGCGCAGGAAGCCGTCGGACATCATCTGGAAGGTGCAATCGGCGCCCAGTATCGGGTCGCGAAAGCCGAGGTGCGCGCGGGCGCCGTCGGTGGCGACGATGACGCGCTCGGCGACCCGGTCGCCGGCCGCGATCGTCTCCACCCCTTCGACGAAGTCGGTCCACGGGACGACGGCGCCGAGGGCCACCGAGGCGAGCTGACCGGGCGCCGGAGCGGGCTGCACGGCGCAGCCGCCGTTGCCGGTGCTGGCGTAGCGAGGGCCGGCCGCGTCGAGGACCGTCCGCAGCTCGCT
>JAYTBL010000697.1:0-3406 GCA_043736975.1 Polyangiaceae bacterium | reverse complement strand
TTGCGCGCGGTGCCGACGCCGCCCTCGTAGAGACCACGCAAAGCCCTGGTCCGCATGGCCGGTGGTGATGGCGACCGCGATGGCCTGATCGCACGCGGGCCCCTTCAGCGAGTCGCAGACCGAGCTGGCGGCGCGGAAAGCGCGCTCGGGGCTGCGGCTGGCGAGCGTCTTCGCGAGGGTGAGGCAGCTGCCGATCGCGTGGCCGGCGCAGGCGCGATCGAGGAGCGCGAGCGCCTTAGCGGTGGCGCCTTCGCTCACCAAGCGGCGCTCGGTGAGGTCGCCGCAGAGAGCGCCGCCAGCGACTCGGTCTTCACGAAGTGCGTGACGCCCTCGCAGCTGCCGCCAAGCTCGCCCTTCGTCACGGCATCGACGGTCGTGGCGCGGACGCCGTCGGTCGCCACCACGAGGTCGAGGCCGTCGCGGCGGAGGACTTGCGCCAGCTGGCTCACGGAGGCCATGGCGTAGCCGCCGACCGCCACGTGGCAGTAGGGCAGCACGCGGAGCGTCGCGCGGTCGTACGCGACGAGCACCACGCCGTTCTTGGTCGAGGCCTCGAGCGCGACCCGCGAAGCAGGATCGTGGTCGACGACCAGGGGCGTCGCCGGCGCGGGGGCGCCCGCGCAGACCGGCGTAGCGACGGTGGCGGCGGGGGCCGCGAGGAGGGTCGGCGCGTGGGCCGCGGCCGCCCCGCAGCCCGTCGACATCGCCGCAACCAGCAGGATGAACGCCTTCATGGGGAGGCCTGCTGCAAGCCCGAGCCCACCGGAATTTGCCGCAAATCAGCGCCCTCCAGCGCCGGTTCGGGGCGCGGCCGCAGCGTGACCGTGACCGTGACCGTGACCTCGGGCTATCGTTCCGATGTGCTCGTGTCGGACGCTGGGATCCTCACGTTTGGGCAAGAGAAACTCGTCATCGAGCCCGGAGAGCCTCGCGTGGGCAGCGCGGTGTGCGTGCTCTCGGGCGGGCGGTCTTACTTCCGGCGCGTGCTCGCGGTGCGCGGCGAACAGCTCCGGCTCCGCGGTGATGTCGCGCCCTTCGCGGAGGAGTGGAGCGGCGAGGTGGTCGGCCTCGTCCGCCCGCGCCTGATCGATCGCCTCGCCGCGATCGACCCCGACCGCTGGACGCGCGCCAACTGGCGCGCTGCCGTCGGAATCGCGCACGCGCTCGCGGCGCGCCGTCGCCTCGAGCCGCGCCGTCACGTCGCGTTCACGACCCGTTCGCTCCAGGACTCGGACTGGCCGGACGTCCGGCGCTTCTGGAAGGAGGCGTGCGGCAACATCCTCCACGTCGAGGCGCAGCCGCATCAGCACGTGGTCGGTCTCTTCGACCGCGGTCAGCTGGTCGGCGCGAACATCCACCTCGTCATCGGCAAGGCCTCGTACTCCGCGTTCACCCTCGTCGACCGGCGCTACCGCGGCACCGGCGGCGGCATCAAGATGATCGAACACTCGCTGCGCGTCGCCCGCGAGCTGGGCTGCGAGAGCATCTACGTGCACATCAACGCGCGCAACCTCCCTTCGGTCCGCGCCTACCGTCGCGCCGGCTTCCAGAAGAAGGGCTGGTGGTCCGACGCCTCCGACCCGCTCGCCTCGGCCGAGCGCCAGTGGCTCGTGTTCGAGATCGATCTCTAGATCCGCGCGGTCAGAACGTCCTGACGGCGAAGGTCACGGGGCCGATGCTCATCACCGTGCCTGGCTCGAGTCGCGCGTGCCGGACCACATCGCCGTCCACGATGATGCCGTTCGTCGAGCCGAGATCGGTGATCACCCAGCCATCCACCAGGTGCTCGACCACCGCGTGGCGGCGCGAGACCGCGGAGTCCTCGATCACGAGGTCGGCCACGGTCGAGCTGCGGCCGATCACGTAAGGCTGCCAGTCGATCACCAGGCGCTCGCCGCCATAGTCGAGCACCAGGGGCTCGTTGACCGCGACGGCGGTGCGCGAGCGTTCCGAGGGCGGAGGAGGGGGCGGCGTGAGCGCGCGGAGCTGCTGGCGGGTCGGGGGCGGCGGTACGGTGGAGGGGAGCGTGTCGGGGGGCAACGGAAGCGGCATCGTCTGCGACGTGGTGCGCGGCGTGCGCTGGTGCGTGCTCGGGGGAGGGGGCGACGTCTGGGCCTCGCGCGCCTCCGCCAGCAGGCGCTGCATGGCCTCCTCGAGCAGCCAGTCGAAGGTGCACCCGAGCTCGTAGGCGCGGCTCTCGAACGCTCGCAGCAGCTCCGAAGAGCAGGTGAACGACTGCGTGCGTGAGTAGCTCTCGGTTCGTTGGGTCCGCATCACGCTCTCTCCCGTTCCGGCACGTGACGGCGTAGCACCGAAGATCCACGGTCGCCGCTCACGCTCACGTCACGCGTGCGCTTTGCGTGAGTCGCGCAGGTCGCTGCGCGACTCGCGCACCGCGTTGCGCATGGATCTCGATCGGCTGAGCGGAGCGAAGAACTGCTGGAGGGAGAAACTGCACTTCCGCCAATTGCTCGAGCGATTCGCGGTGCTAGAGCGCTCGCTGCGTGAACACATTCACCTCGCCGAGCCTCGGCCGCGCGCGCATCACCGCCCGCATCATCGCGCGCGGCAGCGCGCTCGGACGCTACGAGATCGTCGGCGCGCTCTGCGCCGGCGGCATGGCCGACGTCTGGCTCGGACGCTCGACGGGTCACGGCGGCTCTGCGCGCCTCCTCGCGATCAAGACCGAGCGATCCAGCCTCGCCGTTGATCAACGCCGGCGCGCCCTGTTCCTCCGCGAGGGCGCGCGCGCCGCCGAGATCCGACACGCCAACGTGGTTGACGTGCTCGACGTCGGCGAGGCTGGCGGCGTGCTCTTCCAGGTGATGTCGCTGGTCGAGGGCGACTCGCTCGCGGGGCTCCTCCAGGTCGCGCCGCTCTCGCTCGGCGTCACGCTCGGCATCGGGATCGATGCGCTCCGCGGGCTCCACGCGGCCCATGAGCTCGCCATCGTGCATCGCGATGTATCGCCGCGGAACATCCTGGTCGGGCTCGACGGACTCGCGCGCATCTCCGGTTTCGGCATGGCGAACGTGCTCGACGACGACCACGACGGCGACGATCGCCGCACCGACGTGTTCGCGATGGGCGTCGTGCTCTGGGAGGCGCTCACCGGCGCCCGGCTCTTGGAGGGGTGCGATCCCGTCGAGGCCCCCGAGCTGCCGGCGGCGATCGCCATGGTGGTGATGCGCGCGCTCGAGCGCGAGCCGGCCGCGCGCCACGCGTCAGCCGAGGCGATGGCCGAGGCCCTCGTGAGCGCCGCGCACGAGGCCGGCGTGGTGGTCGACCGTCGCCACGTCGCGCGGACCGTGAATGCCGTCGCCGGCGATCGCGTGCGCACCATGATCCGCGAGGTGAACGCGGACGCCGAGGGGGTCTCGAAGGCGCCCGTTCGGCGCCCGGGGCG
>JAYTBL010000696.1:0-3409 GCA_043736975.1 Polyangiaceae bacterium | reverse complement strand
CTGCGCCGAGGCCGCCGACGGAGACGAGCAGGCGATCGGTGGGCGCACGTCGCTCCTTGCCGGAAGCGCCGATCGCCACGCGCTGCATCGTACGTGACGCAACATCGAGGGTCACCACCTTCCGGGACGTGCCGTTGCGCAGGATCTCCACGCGCCTGATGCGCGGTGGTCCATCGTGAAGAGGGTCGTTCGCGTCCTTCACGCGAACGTAGCCAGCAGTCATCTCGATGGGCGGAACCCGCGCACCGACGCGTTGCTCCTGGACCGCGACGCTTTGAGGGGAGCCTGCGCAACCTCGTGAACAGGGAATCACGGGACGGCCGACGCGTGGATCGTGGCTGAGCGCGCTCCACGCCCGTGAATCGCGCGCCGATTCGTCCGACTCGAGCCGGTGCGAGCCTTGCACCGCGCCGCGCCCATGAAATCACTCTTTCTTCGTCGCGTCGCTTTTCCGCTCCTTGCTCTCTCGGCCGCGCTGCTCGGATGCGGTGACGACCCGCAGACGGCCGCCAGCGGCCCGGCGGCGTCGGCACGCCCGCCCACGTCCAGCCTGGGGCCGCCGCCGTCGGGGGCGAATCCAGCTGGTCCGAGCCCTCCCGCCGGGCCGACCTGGTGCGCCGGCCAGTCTTCTCACGCCTTCTGCGCCGACTTCGACTCCGAGTCGGCAGCGCCGCTCCGTGGGTTCAATCGTTCGGGCGCGCCCGCCAAGATCGGAGGCGGGCTGTCGATCGCGACGTCGAACCGATCGGCGCCGAATGCCTTGGCCTTCACGACCGCCGCTGCGCCCTCGGATATCGAGCGGGACGTGGTCGTGGCGGGGGCAACGAGCGGCTCGTTCGAGGCCGATTTCTTCGTCGACGCGTTCGAGACGACGTCCATCCAGTCGTTCACGCTGATTCTGTTCGACGCGAACGAGTCCTTCGCGGCCGCGGTCCTCGCCTTCGCGAGCGACGGCATGGACCTCACCGGGGTAGCGCTGGACTCGGGGGGCACGCGGCCGGTCACGGTGGGCGCTCCCGCGATTGCCCGCGCGCGCTGGCTTCGCCTTGGCCTCGCCTTGGCCCGCCTGAGCAACGGCTGGCAGGCGGTCGCGACCGTCGATGGCGCTACGGTCGCCACCGCGCCGATCGACATGCCGTCGGCGACGTTCGAGAGAATGCGCGTGAACATCGGGACCTTCTCGGAGCACTCGGGCGCCGGAACCCCGTTTCGCGCGCTCGTCGACAACGTCGTCGCCGACGCGAGGTAGCCGCGGTCGAGCGCGAGCTCGACTCTGCCGGCCGCGGCACGACGAGCTTTCGCCGCGCGGCGATGTTCCGCGGCCGCCGAGGGACGCGATCTCCCAATCGCGGCCGGGGTCATCGAAGGCGCGTGCCGCTACGTTGTGAAGGACCGCATGGATCGCACCGGCGCGCGCTGTCGCTCACTGGCGCCGAGGCCGTGCTCAATCTCCGCGCCGTCAGAGCCTCCGGTGACTTCGACGCGTACTGGGCATTCCACCTCGACCAGGAACACCAGCGCAATCACGTCGGGCGCTTCGAAGACGGCGCAATCCCTGACCCGCTACCCGCACCCAAGCCGCCGGAGAAGAGCCACACCCGTCCCAGTTGCTCGGGCCCGACTGGCGGATGACGTAGAACGCGTGGGCGGGGACGGCCATGTCTTGCACGTAGTGGAGGAGGAACCCGACGTGGAAGGAGGCGCCCGCCTCGTCACCCTCGGCGTAGCTCGCCTTGGCCTTCTTCCAGAGCAGCTCGAAGTTCGCGCCGTCGACGAGCTGCTTATCGAAGCGGCTGGGCTCGTGCGCCTCGGCCTTCACCGTCTCGATGGCGAACTCGGCGAGGACATGGCTACCGCACGCCCTCGCATACATCCTCGACCTCGATGCGGAAGACGCCGTGGTCGAACGGCTGACCCGGCGCCTCGTCGACCTTCACGATGCGCTCACGCTTGCCGGCGCGCTGCATCTCGAGCGCGCGATGATGACAGTACGGATTGTTACCCGGCTTGCCGAAGGTCACGAAGCTGGTCCACGTGCACCCGCTCATGCACTCCTCGGCGTAGTAGCAGGTCTTGCAGAAGCCCCAGAGATCCTCGGTGGTTCGGTCGCGCGTGTAGCGCAGCGGCGCGGAGCGCTCCCAGATGTCGGCGAGCTTGTCGTCGCGGATGTTGCCGCCGGTCCACGCGTCGGTGGGGAGGGAGGGGCAGCCCTTGATCGCGCCGTTCGCCTCGATGCCGAGCGTGGCGCGGCCGGCGCCGCACGAGCCGCCATGCCCGCGGGAGTTGCGCCCGCGGAGGAGCGTCTCGAACGGGCCGAAGTAGCCGATGTTGTTGCCCGGCCACATGCGGACGCCGAGCTCGTCGCACCGCCTCTTCAGGTCGGCGAGGAGCGGGAAGAGCTCGAGGAGGTCGTAGGGCTGGAGGAGCACGTCAGGCTCGTCGGCCGCGCGCCCCATCGGCACGGTCAGCTGGATCTGCCAGCTGTGGATGCCCAGCGCGGCGATGCTCTCGAGGATCGAGTGCAGGAACGGCACGCTGAGCCGGTTGATCTGGGTGTTGCACGAGACGCGCATCTTCCGGGCGCGCATGATCCGCATCGCCTCCATCGCCGAGCGATACGAGCCCTGCACGCCGCGGAGGCGGTCGTGGGTGGCCTCGTCGCCGTCGATGGAGATGCTGGCGCCCATGAGGCCGGCCTCCTGCGCCTTCGTGATCAGCTCCTCGGTGAGGCCGCGGCCGCCCGAGGTCATCGTGATCTCCATGCCGCGTTTGCGGATGGCGCGAACGATGTCGAGCCAGTCGTCTCGCAGGTACGCCTCGCCTCCGATCACGGTGACCTCCTTCGTGCCGAGGTCGGCGATCTGCTCCACGAGATCCAGCGCCTCGGCGGTGGTCAGCTCGTCGGGGCGCTCCTTGCCGGCGCGCGAGCCGCAGTGACGGCACGCGAGATCGCAGGCGAGCGTGATCTCCCAGACCGCGTAGATCGGGCGATGCGCCTGGTCGATGCGGCGCGCGTGCTCGGCGAGCGGCAGCCGCCGGCGTCCCGGCTGGGCGACGGGCGCGATGGGCAGACCGATCTTGGGGCGCGCGCGCGCGAGCTCCTTCGCGCGTGCCTCGGCCGAGAGCGGATCGAACTCTGTCGCCATGCCGCCGAGCGTAGCATCCCCGGTCGAGTCAGACGATTCGCCCCTGCTTCGCGCGCCCGATCTGGCCGACCACCGCCGCGACCACCAGCATCACCATCCCGAGTCCGACGCCGATCCCGATCGCGATCGCGCGCACGTCGGACAGGCGGGCGCGACATCGGACATCGCGTTACGACACTCAGGGCATTGAACGAGAGCCATCGCTCGGAGGATAGCGCGAACGTGAAGGTTCGTTCACGAAGGGCACCCAACTCTCCGATACT
>JAYTBL010000695.1:0-8376 GCA_043736975.1 Polyangiaceae bacterium | reverse complement strand
GCGCGTCGAGGCGGAACATGAGCCAGGAGGCGCCGCCGCAGCGGGCGAGCCGCTCGAGGCGCTGGCGATCCTCGTCGCTGTACGCGTCCTTGCCGAGCGCGACGCGCAGCACCTCGTCCTCGTGCGTGAGGTAGGCCGCGTGCAGCACCTTGCACGAGGTGCCGCGGAGGCTCGCGTAGGTCTTGTAGTAGTCCTCGTCGTGAAAGTTCCAGGTGACGTACGGCACGGTGATCCCGGCGCCGCACACGCCGGGCGCGGCGGCCTCGAGCTCGTCGCGGCGCGGTACCACCGGGGCCACGTCGACGCCGTAGCGCGGCGGATAGTCGAGCACGCTGACCGCCACGATCGCCGCGCCGATCAGCGCCGCGGCCGGACCGGGCGCCGCGAGGCGCCGCCGCAGGACGCGATCCAGCAGCACCCCGGCCCCGAGCAGCGCCGCGAAGTGCACGATGATGCCCACGCGGTTGGGCACGCGGAAGCGCGGCACCACCTTGGCGACGAGCTGCACCGGCCCGAGATCGGTGTCGTAGACGCGGATCCCCTGCGGCGAGAGCGCGATGAGGAACGCCGCGAGCCCCAGGGCGATCGCGAAGCGACCGAGGGTGCGCTCCTCCGGGGAGAAGCGGCGCCGGAGACGCTTCGTGGAGAGCGCGATGCCGAGCGCGAGGCAGGAGCCGAGCACCGTCCAGCGGATCCCGTTGGAGCGCTCGTGACGGTTGGTATCGACCTCGACGCGCGCCTCGCGCGTGAGCTTCTCGCGCAGCGGAAGGAGGTCCAAGTGCCCGAACTTCATGTCGCCGAGCACGTAGTCGAGCGGGTGTGCGCCGTAGAACTTGAGGTAGTTGTCGGTCTCGGAGCGCGCGGCGACGATGTCCTTGGTCGCCCGTAGCCCGTACGAGGGCGCGGGGATGGCGAGCGAGTAGAGGACGAAGAGCGCGGCCGGCGCGGACGCGAGGAGCAGCCGCCCCAAGGCGCCGAGCCGCGACCCGCCGCGCGGCAGCACCGCGAAGTAGTAGGCGATGAACGCCGGGGCGAAGATGGTGCCGATGACGATGAAGTAGTGCGCGGCGAACACCGCGAGGAGCATGAGCAGCGCGGACGCGATGGTGGCCGCGCGCGCGGACAGCCACTTCGGCTGCGCCAGCAGGTGCACCGCGAGGAAGAGCAGCGGCACCCAGTAGGTGCCGACGAACGCGATGTGCACCGTGGCGCGGGCGCGCGTGAAGGGGCAGAACGCCCACGCCAGCCCGAGCGCGAACGAGACGGCGCGCGACCACCCCAGCACGCGACCGTAGGCGTGGAAGCACAGCCCCGAGAGGACCATCAGCCCCCAGACCATCGCGGTGGGCATGAGGTCGGCGTCCATGAAGGGCGCATACAGCAGCACCAGGATCCGCTCGATCCAGGGCATGTAATGGATGGCGCCCTCGGGGGCGTTCATCTGGTCGGAGTAGATCGCGGCGCCGAAGAGCAGATCCTGGGGGCGGGCGTGGAAGACGTCGAGGACCAAGCGGTACTGCCAGACGTTCGTGACCGAGTCACCGCCGTCGCCCACCATGAGCGTGCGATCACCGCGGAGGAGCGCGTCCGACGCGGGCCGCAGGTAGAAGAACCCGGCGACGGTCAGCAGCAGCGTGACCACCGCCCCCTCGAGCGCGATCGTCGCGAGGCGCGCGCGGGCCACGGGGCTCAGGTGCGGCGACGCCATGCACGGCGTCGTAGTCGATCCGCCCGTGGCCGTCACGACGTGCGCGAGACCTGGAGAACGACGAACGTTGCAGCCGATCCTCGCCCGTCCTACGAATCGACCCGTCATGAGCCAGCCGTCCACCGTCCCCGAGGGTCCCGTCGTCGTCACGGGCGGCACTGGCTTTCTCGGCGGGGTGGTGATCGAGCAGCTGCTCGCGCTGGGCGTGAAGGACATTCGCTCGGTCGACCTCGCGGAGCCGGCGTCCACGAATTTCAGCGGCGATGCGCGCGGTCAGGTCCGCTACTTCACGCGCGATCTGCGGAGCGGCGCGCTCGATGAGGCGTTCGCCGGCGCCCGCACCGTGCTCCACCTCGCGGCGTGCCAGTACCACACGCCCGTCGCCCCCAGCACCTACGAGCTGCCCTTCTTCGAGATCAACGTCGATGGCACGCGGCGCGTCCTCGAGGCGGCGAAGAAGGGCGGCGCCGCGCACCTCGTCTTCGTCTCGACGAACATGGTCTACGGCCTCCCGCAGCAGCTGCCGCTCACCGAGAAGCACCCCCGGGAGCCGTTCGGTCCCTACGGCCAGTCGAAGCTGAAGGCCGAGGCGCTCGTCGAGGCCGCGCAGAGCGAAACGTTCGACTGCGCGGTGGTGCGGCCCGGCCTCATCGTCGGTCCCGGACGCACCGGGGTCGTGGAGAAGGTCTTCGGCTGGATCACGCAGGGCCGGCCGATCACGATGATCGGCAACGCCAACAACCGCTACGAGGTCATGCACGTCTCGGACGTGGCCTCGCTCGTCATCGCCGCCGCCAGCCATCGCGGCTACGCCGCCTACAACTGCGCCTCGGTCTCGGTGCCGACGATGCGCGAGTGGATCGAGGCGGTGAAGAAGGTCGCGGGATCGCGCGCGCCGATCATCGGCGTGCCCGGCTTCGCGGTGAAGCCGGTGCTCGCGCTGCTCGAGCGCGTTCGCCTCGCGCCGCTCCGCAAGGATCAGTTCCTCATCGCGGACATCGACTACTACATGGACGCGAGCCTCGCGCAGAAGGACCTCGGCTGGACCCCGAAGTACACCGGCCTCGAGGCGGTCCTCGATACCTACCGCTGGTACACGGAGCGGAGCGCCTCGTGACCGCCGAGGCGCGCGCGCAGAAGCCAGCCCGGCGCTGGCTGCGGCCGCTCGTCGGGCTCGTCGTGGTCGGGGTCATCATCGCGCTCGCGTCGAGCAAGCTCGACGGCGCGAAGCTACGCGCAGGCCTCTCGCTGCTCTCGCCCTGGCACGTCGTGGTGGTGCTCCTCCTCTCCTTCCTC
Source organism: Polyangiaceae bacterium (assembly GCA_043736975.1). Lineage (GTDB taxonomy): Bacteria > Myxococcota_A > Polyangia > Polyangiales > Polyangiaceae > Labilithrix. The sequence goes on along the minus strand of JAYTBL010000695.1, from coordinate 5,372 downwards.
CACATCGGGACGCGCGCCACCCGCTACCACCGCCTCGTCCGCGCGTGCGGCCCCGCAGGCTACCGCTGGACCGACGGCATCCGCATCTTCCTCCTCGGGCTGAGCGCGGCGGCGGTGACGCCCGCGCGCGCGGGCGATCTCGTGAAGGTGAAGCTGGTCGCGCCCTACGGGCTCGGGATCGGCGTGGGCACGGGCCTGGTGCTGGTGGAGCGCATCCTCGATCTGGTGGTGATGACGGTCTACGCGCTCGCCCTCAGCTTCGTGGTGCGCAACGACGCGCTCCAGGCTGGCGCCGCGCTGCTCCTCGCCATCGTGCTGGGGGTCGTCGCGCTCGTCTCGAGCAAGCGGCTGCACCTCGTCCTCGGCAAGCGCCTCGCCCCGCCCGCCGAGCGCCTCCTCAAGGCGCGCTATCCGAAGGTGCGCGACGCGGTCCTCGGCCTGCTCTCCACGTGGACCATGGTCTTCCGCGCGCCGATCCGCGTGATCGCGTTCCTCGGGGCCTCGTTCGCGATCTGGTTCGTGGAGTTCCTGAAGCTTTGGGTGCTCCTCCAGCTCATGGGGCAGCCCGTGCCCCTGGCGGTCGTGGTCTCGGCCTACGCCGCGTCGCTCATCGCCGGCGCGGTCTCGGCGCTGCCGTTCTCGGAGGGCGTAGTGGGCGTCACGTTGGTCGCTGTGCTGGCGAGCGCCGGCGGCGTGGACTCGTCGATCGGGTCAATAGCGGTGGTGGTCGACCGCGCCGCCTCGACGCTCCCGCCTATCCTCCTGTGGCTGGCGTTCGCCGCGCTCCGCCGCTCGTCAGACGCCGATGCCTCCGACCACGCCTGATTCGCGTCGCGCGCGCGCTCTCTCCTTCGGGAGGGCTTACTGGCCGAAGTCGGTATTCCGCAACAGGTAGATGAACGGGTGGCCGTTGAAGGCGCGCCAGTACTGGATGGCGGCTAGGGCGTTGACGGTGATCGACAGCAGCGCCACGCCAGCGAAGTAGATCTGCGCGGTGCGTGTCTGCAGCTTGTCCTCGATCACACGGAGGAGTCCGAGGCAAGCGAGCGGTACAACGGGCACCAGGTAGCGCACGCTGTACGCGAAGCCGCCCGCCCACGCACGGTTCGCCGCCACCAACACGAAGAGCACCAAGCATGCACCGAGCGCTGCGGCGAACGCGCGCTCCCGACGGAGCAGCCCGGGCCAACCCGCGAGCGCGACGAGCGCGATCGGGGCGGTCGTGAGCAGCCCGCGCGTCGGGTACGCGAGCAGATGGACCGTGTTGATGAGGATCGGCCCGGAGCTCCAGTCATTCGGCGAGCGCGACGCGGAGCCGTACACCACGTGATAGGTGCCGAGCAGAGCGCCGATCCACGCGACGACCGGAAGGCCGAAGCGAAGCGCGGCCCCGAACCTGCGCTGCGCGAGGAGCATCACGCCCAGCGGGAGCCCGACCACCACGATGAACGGCTTGATGTAGATCGCCATCCCCATCAAGAAGCCGCTGAGGAGGTACCTAGGCTTGACGAGCGCGAACGCGAAGGTCCCGAGGACCAAGGCGACCAGGTAGGGCTCGGCGAAGAGCGAACGCCCGTAGTGCCACGCTGGCGTCCCGAGAAAGGCGAGCCCGAGCCCGAGATTGATGGTGCGGCGGTCGTCGGTGATGCCTCGCGCTAGCCTTCGCCACGCGAACGTCGCCAGGATCGTCACCACACCGGAGACCAGCACCGCCGCGGGCTCGACGTATGGCGTGCGCGCGAACGGCGCAAGCACCAGCGCGAGGAGGATCGCGAGGGTGGGCACGTTCCACGGGAGCTCGGCGGGCGGATCGTACTTCGGGTCGACGCCGGCGCGGCGCACCGGCATCGGAGCGCCGATCTCGTCGACGCCCCAGTTCGGGGGGTCCTCGAACACGTGGAACCAGGCGACGCGGTGCTCGTCGAGGAACCAGATCGTGTGGTGATCGAGCCTGCTCCCGCGGAAGAGCAGCCCGGCGTCGTCCGAGCCGCGATGGACCGCCTGGTAGTTGTTCCCGAGCTCGAGGTCGCGGTCGTCGATGAGGCTGTGGATGAAGAGGAGGTAGTGCGGCTCGTCACCCGAGTGGATCCGTGGGACGCCGAAGTGGTCAGGCGCGGGCGAGAGGCGCGAGCCGAACACGTGAGGGACGAGCAGGAGCAGCGCGACGCACGCGTGGAACGCGAAGCGCGAGCCGACGAAGCGTGAGACGAGGCGGCCGAGGAAACCGGCGCCCCGCCGGGCCGCGCGCCACAGCCCCTCCACCCGCTAGTCCTTCTTCGTGGCTGCGATCACGACGTGGGGATACGGCAGCACGTCCGGCACGCGCACCACGCGCACGTGGAACCCGAGCTCACGCAGGATGCTCCCCCACTCGGTGTGATGGCGGTAGCAGAGCGGCTCCTCGAAGCCGACCATGACGCGGTCGAGCAGCTCGGTGAACTTCATGCCGAACCAGGGCTCGGTGGTGATGTCCTTGATGACGAGCACCCCGCGCGGAGCGAGCAGCTCGTGGAGGTGCCGGAGGAGCGAGAGCTGATCGTCCTTCGGGATGTGGTGCATCACGTCGAGGATGTAGATGGCGTCGAACGGTCCCTGGACCTCGACCCCGCGCGCATCGGCAGCGATGAACTCGTGGCCCTCGAGGCCGAGGCGCGCGAAGGTGCGCGTGGCCATCGCGGTGCGCCGCGCGTCAGGATCGACGCCGACGATCTGGCGCGCTGGCTGGGTCTGCGCGAAGTACGCCGCGAACAGTCCAAAGCCGCAGCCGATGTCGAGGATGCGCCCTTCCTCGGGGAGCAGCAGATCGAGCACGCTGAGGATCTTCGGGCGCATGATCGAGAAGCGGATCGTCGCGTAGGCTCGCTCGACAGGCGGCAGCGCGCGGACGATGCGCGACATCGCCTCGCGACCCCAGACCTCCTGCGCCTTGACGGGACGCTGCTCGGCGCCGAAGCCGCGCGCGATGGCGCGGCGCATACGATGGATGCGCACCGATGCCGGGGGACGCTCGGAGGAGCTCTGCGAAGCCATGCTTTCGCGTAGCACGACGCTCGCCCGGAGACGACCGCTTCGACTATGGTTCACCGCGAGCCATGAGCCGTTCGCGCGCCTGGAAGCTGATTGCGTTCGCGCCGATCCTGCTCGTGCTCTACGCGAACTTCATGTTCGTGCGGAATCACTTCTACGCGAACGGCCCCTACCTCCACGACTCGGGCTGGTTCTCGGGGATCGTCTACCGCGCCGGGATCGTGCCGAGAAACCCGCCGACCTCGGAGATGCCTTACTTCTGGGGCTGGCACATCACCTTGATCATCTCGCTCGGGTCGATCCTCTCGTACCTCTTTCCGGGCGATCGGGTCGACTGGTACTGCATCTTCCAGGCGGCGATCTACGCGCCGCTCGCGCTGGCCATGCCCCTCCTCGTGCCGCCTTCGGAGCGCAACGGCCTGCGATCGGCGCTCCTCGTGGCCGCGTGCAGCGTGGCCTTTGCGTTCAGCGGCCAGGTGCTGACGTGCATCGCGTACCCGCACTTCGAGATCTTCGCGTCGGCCGGAATCGCGATCATGCTCGGCGCGCTGGCGATGGGCCGCGAGCGGCTCGCCTGGGTGGGGCTAGCGATGGCCATCGGGACCCGCGAGGACTGCGGCTACCACGCGGCCAGCCTGCTCGTGGCGGTAGTTGCGGCGGACTTCCTCGGACGCCCCTTCCCCATCGCGCGGCGGCGCGTCCTGCTCATGGCGGGTGTCGGGCTGGTCTCGACCGCGCTGATGATGTTCCTCCAGAAGAGGCTGCTGTTCACGGTCGACGCGTTCCGGATCTACATCACGGGCAGCCCCGCCTATGCGCACCTCACCGGCCCGGCGATCGTCGAGCGCCTGTCGGACTTCGGCACGAAGTGCGGCTTCATCTGGGTGCCGATCCTCGCCAGCGCGCTGGTGGCCGTCGCGCGGCGCGACGCGCGCTACCTCCTGGGCTGGGTCGTGACCATGCCGTGGCTGCTCGTGAACCTCACCGCGATCCAGCCGGCGAAGGCCTCGATCTCCGTCTACACCGGCTTCCCGTTCATCGGCAGCGCGTTCTGGATCGCGGCCTACGGGCGCGTCGGGGAGGCGCGCGAGCCGCATCGCCGCTGGTACTGGCCGCTGGTGTCGGGCGCATTCGTGAGCGTCGCGTCGTTCCTTGGGCTGCTCTTCTCCTTCCAGTCGCAGGCCACCGGTCTCTTGCAGGACTGCGTCATCCCCGCGACCCGCAACCCGGAGGGGGTCCGCGCCTTCGCGCGCGGGCTGCGGACGCGCGAGTACGGGGCGGTGAAGGTCGATCACGCGATGACCGCCTGGGCGCTCGAGGGCGCGCGGCCCGCCGACTACCTCTCCGCGCGCGACGCGAAGGAGGGCATCCACTCCGCCGACGGATTTGCGTTCTTCCTGAACGGCGACTCGGTCGCGCTCCTCGCGTGGTCGGCGCTGCCAAAATGCGGTCGCGTCCCGGACACGAAGTTCATATTCTGCACGATGGCGGATCGCTCGCTGCCGGGAACCGTCACGCCCACCACCGGCCTCCTCCTCGAGCTGGAGCAGATCGCCGCGCAGCACGTTCGCCGTGAGGGCGAGGCGATCGTCGGTGAGGCGCGCGCGGAGGGCGGCATCGCGGTCTTCGGGCCGTACATGCGCCTCGCGCCAGGCTCTTACCTGGCGACATGGACGATGAAGCAGGGCCAGTGCGTCGGGACGTCGCCGCGTCCCATCCACGTCGACGTCCTGGCGGGCGGAAATCGCCTCCTCGCCGAGCGCGACGTGGCCGCGGAGGGCAACGTCACGGAGCTCGCCTTCGAGATCACGCCCGACCACGCGGACGACGCGGTGGAGCTCCGCACCTCCTTCGGCAGCTGCGCGTTCACGCTGCGCGGCCTCGCGCTCAAGCGGGTCGCGGTCGCTCCGGAGGAGCCTCGCGCTCCGCTGCCCGTACCGCAGCCGTGACGCCGAAAGTCGGTCCACCACCGTTCGCTGATTCAAACGGGGCCCGGCGGGCGCTGGCTCACCGCTCGAGCACGATGAACGACGGCGTCGAGATCTGCGGGAGGCGGTGGTAGCCGCGCGCCTCGAAGAACTCCGCCGAATCGATGCCCTCGTGTGCGTACGCGAGCGCGACGGCGAAGCGCGGCGGATGGCGATCGAGCTCCGCCATCTCCTCGGCTAGCCACGCCTCGCGTCGGTACGCACGCGTCGGCTCCGTGAGGAACGTCGACCAGTAGAAGCGACCGGAGTACCGGCACCGGCACAGCCCGTAGAAGTGAGCCTCGAAGCCACGCACCACCACGGTATCGCCTTCGCGGAGCTGACCGCGCATCCACGTACCAATCGTGTAGGCATCGC
>JAYTBL010000694.1:0-8380 GCA_043736975.1 Polyangiaceae bacterium | reverse complement strand
CACCGGCGCCGGCGAGTCCGCGGCCAGCGCCGCGTCTGCCCTCCGCGCACACTGACGCCCACGATGACCGGTCAGTTGGCGACGACGACGCTGCTCTTGTACATCCCCATGCCGCACTGGAAGGTGAGCGTCTGCTCCTTGTCGGTGGGGACATTGATCGAGACGGCCTGCCCCTTGGGGAGCGCCTTCTTGACGTCGAGCTGAGGAAACACGACCTCGGTCGCGCAGGTATCATCGGTGGTGCGCGTGAAGACGAGCGTGGCGGGCGCGCCCTTCTTGAGCTTGACGGAGCTCGGCTTGAACCCGTCGCCGTCGACCGTGATGGCGGTCGTGCCTCCCGAGGCCGGGGCGGCGGCCGAGGTCACCGCCGCGGACGCTGCGGGCTCCGGCTTGGATTCGGCTTTCTTGTCGCAGGCCGCGGCTAGAAGGGAGAGGGTCGCGACGCCGAGGACGAGAAGTAGACGCATTCCTCTTTGTTATCGCGATGTATCCTCGCGCGCCATGACCACGAAGCAGACCATGAAAGGCGAGGACGGAACCACGATCAGCGGCGAGCTCGCCGAGCCCGCGGGCACGGACAAGGCGCCGGCGCTGGTGCTCATCCAGGAGTACTGGGGCATCAACGACCACATCCGGTCGCTCGCCGATCGCCTCGCGAAGGAGGGCTTCCTCGTGATCGCGCCCGACCTCTATCACGGCAAGGTCGCGAAGGACGCGGCCGAGGCCGGCGCGCTCATGACCGCGCTCGACACGTTGGCCGCGGTGAAGGAGATCGGCGCGACCGCCGACTTCCTGAAGGCGCACGCGCGCGGCAACGGCAAGGTCGGGGTCATCGGCTTCTGCTTGGGCGGCGCGCTTGCGCTCGCCTCCGCGTGCCATCTCGATGGCCTCTCGGCGGTGGTCCCGTTCTACGGCCTGCCGCCCGACGAGAAGGTCGACTACGCCAAGGTCTCGGCGCCGATCCTGATGCACGTCGCCAAGCGCGACGCCTGGGTCACGGTGGAGAAGGCCGAGGCCGTGAAGAAGAAGCTCGAGGCCGCGGGCAAGTCGATCACGCTCGAGACCTACGACGCCGACCACGCGTTCGTGAACGACACGCGCCCCGAGATCTACGATGCCGCGAACGCAGCGCTAGCCTGGTCGCGCTCGATCGAGTTCCTCCAGAAGAACCTCGCCTGAGCGTTCGCTGCGCTTCACCCCACGGTGAGGCGCAGCTTCGCGAGCGTCGCGGCGACCGGCGCGTCCTCCCAGATGATGCGGTGGAGCGCCTCGAGGAGCGGGAGATCGCCGATGCCGTTCTCCTGCGCCCAGGTCCACGCGGTCGCGATGGCGGGATAGCCCTCGGTGAGGTTCCCGGCCGCGAGCATCTCGGCCGCGACCTGCTTCGCGGGCTTGCCCTGCCCTACTCCCTCGCCGAACGCGCGGTTGCGACCGGCGGCAGCGGTGACGTGCAGATCGCCGACGCCCGGAGCTCCGAACACCGTCTCGGCGCGGCCGCCGCCGCCGCGCACCAGCTTCGCCATCTCCAGGATGCCCTGCGAGAAGCACGCAGCGCGCGCATTGTGGCAGTCGGCGCCGACCAGCCCATCCCACAGCCCGAGGCCGGTGGCGTACGCGTTCTTCATCGCCGAGCAGATCTCGGCGCCCGCGATGTCGTCGGTGGTTCCGATCCGCAGGTGCTCGGCGCTCATGGCGTCGCGGCAGAAGCGCGCGTCGGCGTCGGCCCCGGCGAAGCACATGAGGGTGAGCACACCGCGGGCGATCTCGAAGGCCTTGGCCGGCCCCGAGGCGTGCACGAAGCGCACCGGCCGCCCCAGCGTCTCCGCGACCACGCGGTCGATGCGGTCCATCTTGCCCGACGCGGCCTTCAAGAAGCCCTTGGAGACGCTCAGCACCGGAACGTCGGGGAGGTGATCCTTCGCGCGCGTCATCACCGCGACCGCGCCCTCCGAGCTGATGCCGTGGACGACGAGCTCCGCGCCCGCGAGCGCGCGCTCCAGCTCGGCGGAGCGGAGCGGCGCGATGCGCGGATCGAGCTTCATCTTGAGGCGCGGATGATCCTGCTTGTTCTCCACGGCCTCGACCAGCGAGTCGTCGAGCCAGGTACCCCAGAGGCGCACGTCGTGTCCGCACGTCGCCGCCACGTGCGCCATCGCGCTGCCCATGTAACCCGCCCCCAGTACCGTCACGCGCATGAGGCGCGTTTAGCATGCGCAGGGCGCGCTGGCGCGCCCTGCGTGTCGCGCGACTACTGCGCGGGCGCGGTGATCGTGCTGCCAGCGATCGAGACCGCGGTCTGCGCGAGCAGGCGGCCGTTGATCGAGGCGCCGGTCGCGAGCTTGATGGCCGTCTTCGAGAGGACGACCCCCTCCGCGTGCGCGCCCGCTCCGAGATCGACGAGGCCGGCGACCTGCCAGACGATGTTCTTCGCCCGGGCGCCGCCGCTCAGCGTCATGCTCTTGTTCGCGCTCATCACGACGTCGCCGGTGATCTGGAAGATCCAGACGTCGTTGTCGGCGCCCGCGAGGACGATGTCGGTGGGGATGGTGACCGAAGATGCCCATCGGTAGAGCCCGGGGGGCATCGGCGTCGCGCTCAGGGTGCCAGCGCCGAGATCGAGGTAGGTCGGGTTCGAACGCCCCGCCGCGTTGGTGTACGCGGTCTCCATGTTGCCGACGGCGGTGGTCAGGTTCGACGGCGTCGGCGGATCGTTGTCGGCGGCGAAGACGCTGCCGATGACCTGCGGCGTCGTCCACCGCGTCCCTGCCTTCGTCAGGCTGAAGCCGGTGATGTAGCTCGCAGCGGCCGGGCTGATCGCCATGTTGCCGGTGACCTTCGACGTGGGAACGTTCGTGATCGCCGCCTTCGCCAGGATGACGTACTTGCCGGCCGCGCCGAGGGCCACCGGCGCCGGACCGACGGGCGCGTTGGCGTCGGTCGTGAAGGTCCAGCTGTAGTCCGCGGCGAGCGGGTTACCCGCCAGGTCGGTGGCCGCCTTGGAGATCGTCGCGGTATACGTCACGCCCAGCGCGAGCGCGGTCGCCGGCGTGAAGGTGGCGGTCTCGTCGGCGTAGGTCGTGGTGCCAGCGATGTCGGTGGCGCCCTGCGCGAGGCGGAACGAAGCGACGCCGGCGAGCGACAGCGGCGCCATGGCTTCGCTGAAGGTCGCGGTGATCTCGCCGTTCACGCTCGCCCCGGTCGCAGCGGGGGCGGGCGACGTCGCGACGACGCTCGGTGCGTCGCGGTCGGGAAGCGACGCGCCGTCGGCGACCGCTCCGTCGCGCGCTCCGCCGTCGCTCGCGCCGCCATCGGTGCGAGGCCCGGCCTCGCTGGACGTTCCGCCGTCGCGGCTGTCGAAGGAGGTGTCGTCACCGCAGGCCGCCGCGACGAAGGCGACGGGCAAGAGGAGGGCGAGCCGGATGATGTGGCGAGACGTGCGCGTGGAACGAAGCATGAGGAACCTCCGGTAAGGGGTCGTGTGCTCATGCATCGGGTGCACGAGACGAGCCGTGCACGAAAGGCGAATGGAACCTCATGTGCGCGCGCGCCGCGCACGGGCAGGACGCCACAGTGACAAAAGAAGGCCGGAAGGACCAGAGCCCTTCCGACTTCTCTCGTTTGGCTTCCCTCGTAGTCGGGGCGAGAGGATTTGAACCTCCGACTCCCTGGTCCCGAACCAGGTGCGCTACCAGGCTGCGCTACGCCCCGTGAAGGGAGCCTATATGCGTCGCCACCGCCTTAGCCGTCAACGTGAATCGCGAGAAAACGCCGTTCCACTCTCGCTGCAATCATCCAACGGTCCAGGACTCCTACCTATTTTGGGGGGTGGATCGCTGCCGTCCCTTCAATCCCACCGGAACTCTGTCAAGCTACACTGTAATAACGTCCTGGCGGATCGCCGCCTGAGCTTCTTTCCCGACGGAGATGAACGACATGACCGCAGACGTGCAGCCGAACGCAGACGCCAAGCCGATGCACCCCGAGACGCAGCTGCCTTCCGTGAAGATCCTCATCGTCGACGACGATCGCGCCATCTGCGAGTACATGCAGACGCTGCTCGAGCGTGACGGCTACGGCGTCAAGACGATGAGCGACCCGACGACCATCGACGACGAGGTCAAGAACGGCGGCTACCACCTCATCATCCTCGATCTGATGATGCCCAAGCTCGATGGCATCGAGGCGCTCAAGAAGATCCGCAAGATCGACACCGACGTCGCGGTCGTGATCTTCACCGGCTATCCGAACCTCGAGACCGCCGTAGCGTCGATGAAGCTCGATGCCGTCGACTACCTCAAGAAGCCGTTCAACGTCGACGAGTTCCGCGAGGTGCTCGACCGCGTGATGCGCAAGAAGGGCCTCGCGCGCACCCCCGAGGAGAAGCTCCACAAGGTGATCGGCGACACGATCCGCAACCTCCGCAAGGAGAAGGACCTCACGCTGAAGCAGATGTCCCGCCGCACGAACCTGAGCGTCTCGCTGCTCTCGCAGATCGAGCGCGCGGAATCGAGCGCGTCGATCTCGTCGCTCTACAAGATCGCGACGGCGCTGGATTCGCGGATCCAGGACCTGTTCGGCGAGTACTGAGGAGACCTCTCATCCGCGTCTCCCTCGGGGTAGGCCCCCCCCTGTGGCGGCCAGGTCGCGTGCTACCCTGCTCGGGCCATGCGGAAGCCCTTCCTCCGGTTCCTCTCCGTTCTCTGCGTCGCCGGCACGGCCGTCTTCGCGCTCCGCACGCACGAGGCGCGCGCCGCCTGGCCGCCTGCGCCCGGCGCGGACATGAAGGACAAGGCGAACTGGCCGAACGACTACAAAGGACGCTGGAACTACCTCTCCTACTTCCCGGCGCGCACCACCGCCGAGCCCATCGCGCCCGCCGACCTCAAGCTCGGCGCTGCCGGCATGAGCATCGACAAGGCGTGGACGTACACCATCGGCCGTGACGACGTCCGCATCGCCGTCATCGACTCGGGCATCGAGTGGGACCGCAAGGACCTGGTCAACAAGGTCGCCCTCAACGCCGGCGAGCTGAAGGGCGTCAATCGCCCGCTGGCGGCGGCGGGCGCGGTCTGCGGTGGCACCGGCGACCTCGCCGGCTACGACTGCAACGGCGACGGCATCTTCAACGTCGCCGACTACCGCGACGACCCGCGCATCGCGCCCGTCGTCCCCGGCGAGAAGTGCTTCGCCGACGAGGAGCGCACCAAGCCCGGCGCCGATCGCATCAAGGGCGACGTCAACCGCAACTGCATCCTCGATCCCGGCGATCTCATCCAGCTCTTCTCCGACACCGTCGACGACGACGCCAACGGCTACACCGACGACATCGCGGGCTGGGACTTCTTCAAGAACGACAACGACCCCTACGACGACACGCGCTACGGCCACGGCACCGGCGAGGCCGTCGACAGCGCCGCCGAGGCCAACAACGGCGACGGCGATCCCGGCGTGTGTCCGGGCTGCCGCTTCGTCCCGCTGCGCGTGGGCAACAGCTTCATCGCCGACTCGAACGACTTCGCCAAGGCGGTCATCTACGGCGCCGATCTCGGCGTGAAGGTCGTGCAGGAGGCGCTCGGCACCATCAACTACACCGCGTTCGCGCGCGCCAGCATCGACTACGCGTACGCCAAGGGCGCGATCGTGATGGCCAGCATGGCCGACGAGAACTCGCGCCACCACAACGCGCCCGCCACCGCGAACCACGTCCTCACCGTGCACTCGATTCGCTACAACGAGGCGAGCATCGAGCAGGCGACCACGTTCATCGCGTTCGACACGTGCTCGAACTACGGCGGTCATCTCTCGCTCAGCATCAGCGCCACCAGCTGCTCCAGCGAGGCCACCGGACGGAGCTCGGGCATCGCGGGCCTCATGTTCTCGATGGCCGCAAAGCTTGGGATCCAGCTCAGCGCCGAAGAGGCGATCCAGATGTTCAAGGCGAACGCCGACGACATCGACGTCCCCGAGTCACGCCCCACGGAACCCGGCGCGCAGCCCGCGTTCTACTTCTCGCATCCTGGCTTCGATCAGCGCTTCGGCTACGGCCGCGCCAACGCCGCGCGCATGATGCAGGCCCTCCAGGACAAGCTCATCCCGCCGGAGGTCGACATCGTCTCTCCGGAGTGGTTCCTGCCCATCCAGGCCGATCGCTCGAACGGCCCCATCGCCATCATGGGCCGCGTCGCGGCGACGCGCGCCAAGGCCTACGACCTCAAGATCCAGTGGGCGCCCGGCGTCGAGCCGCAGGAGAAGGACTACAAGGATCTGGCCCCCGCGCTCACCAACGTCCCGGGCGCGACCGTCACCGGCGGCACCAACCCGCTCGCGCAGATCGATCCGCGCGCCATCGACACCAAGCACGTGGCCGACGCGGACTCGCCGCTCGGCGAGAACGCGCGCACCATCTCGATCCGCGTGCAGGCCGTCGCGCACTACGACAACGGCGACGTGACGGGCGAGGCCCGGCGGGTCGTCTCGATCACGAACGACAAGAACCCGGACCTCCAGGCCACAGACAAGGATCTCCTCCCGGGGTTCCCGCTGAACCTCGGCGCGTCGGTCGAGGCGAGCCCCAAGCTCGCCGACATCGACGGCGACGGCGTCCGTGACATCGTCGCGCCCGACAGCTCGGGCAAGGTCCACGTGTTCACGATGAAGGGCGGCGCCGCGCCCGTCGAGGTGCAAGGCTTCCCCTACCGCACGCGGCGCATCGACGGGCTCGACGCCGAGCCCGGGACCGCCCTCGCCATCCCCAGCTACCTCTCCGCGCCCGCCTACAAGGCCGGCGCGCAGCCGAACGGCGGCGGCGTCGACCCCGACCTCGCGCGCGACGCCATCGTGTCGGCGCCCGCCATCGCCGACCTCGACGGGGACGGCAAGCCCGAGATCGTCTTCGCGACCTGGGGGGGCACCGTCTACGTGATCAACGCGAAGGGCCAAGATCTCCCGGGGTGGCCGAAGCGCCTGCCGCTGATCCCGTCGTGCTCGCTCGACCCGTCAAAGCCCACGCCGCCGCCGTGCATGGACACCGGGCACGACTTCGCGCGCGGCACGTTCGGCGCGCCGGTCATCATCGACATGAACAAGGACGGCCGCCCCGAGATCGTGGTCTCTGCGTTCGACGGCAACATCTACGTCTTCAAGAGCGACGCCAGCGCGCTGGAGGGCTTCCCGGTGGCGCTGGTCGCGAGGTCGACGGCCACGCCCGGCCCGAGCCGGATCATGTCGACGCCGACGGTCGTCGACCTCAACGGCGACGGCATCCCCGAGATCGTGTCTGGCTCGAACCAGCAGGTCGGCGGCGGCGGCTCGGCCGGTCAGGTCTTCGCGGTCGACGGCCGCGGTAACCTCGCGCCCGGCGGGCCGTACCTGCCGAACTGGCCGTTCACGGTGACGAGCCTGAAGCTGTTCCCGGTGGTCGCCGAGGGCATCGTGTCCTCGCAGGCCGCGGCCGACCTGGACGGCGACGGCAGGGCCGACATCCTGGTGCAGGGCAACGGCGCGCGGCCGCTGGTCGTGAAGGCCGACCCCGGCGTGCAGGTGAAGCTCGACGATCCGCCCAATCGCCTCCCGCCGCGCGTCGACGACAACGGCGTGAAGGACGACGGCTTCGAGGCCACGAGCTCGTTCGGCGAGTTGACGAAGGCGCAGCCGGACGACGTCATGTTCCCGCTCTTCAGCCAGCCGTCGATCGGCGACATGGATCAGGACGGCGTCCCCGACGTCATCCTCTCGGGCGGCTCGCTCACGCTCGCCGGCGCGCTCGCCGGTGGCGGGCGCCGCGCCGCCCCCGGCCAGCAGCTGCTCGCGTTCTGGAGCGGCAAGACCGGCAAGATGCTGCCCGGCTCGCCGGTGGTCATCGAGGACTACACGTTCCTCGTGAACCACACGATCGCGGACGTCAGCGGCGACGACTACCCCGAGGCCATCACCGGCAGCGGCGGCTACTTCCTCCACGCGGCGGACGCATGCGGGCGCGAGGCGCCGGGCTTCCCAAAGTTCACGCACGGCTGGATCGCAGCGACGGCGGCGGTCGGTGACCTCGACGGCGACGCGCAGAAGGGCCTCGAGGTCGTGACCGGCACGCGCAACGGCTTGCTCTTCGCGTGGCACACGAAGGGCACGTCGACGGGCGCGATCGAGTGGGAGTCGTTCCACCACGACAACGCGAACACCGGCAACTACGCAACGAAGCTCGATCAGGGCCGCTCGCAGCGCGCGGCGAAGCCGATCGACTGCAGCATCCCGCTCGCGCCCACCCCCGACCGCTTCGACGCCGGCGGCTCGGGCTGCGGCTGCACCACCACCCCTGCCCCGCTCGACGTCCGCGCGGTCGCGGGCGCCCTCGCCGCGCTCGCCCTCTTCGTCGCGCGCCGCCGCG
>JAYTBL010000693.1:0-3414 GCA_043736975.1 Polyangiaceae bacterium | reverse complement strand
GAGGCCGAGTGCCGGCCGGGCGCGTGTCCTTCCGAGGAGGGCATAGGGCGGTAGATTCCAGCGCGTCGCGTGGATGCACAGCTGGCGGAGTAAGCCTGCGTGCAGATCGGTGGCGATCGTGCGCAGATGCGGATCGGTGGCGCCCGTCAGTTCGGACCGGACCTGGCGCATGGCCGCGACGACAACGTCGACGAACTTCGTCGTGCCGGTGACGGTCGACACGTCGTCAATGGTGATCGCGTCCCGCCCGCCGAGGGCGAACCCGCCGCATGGGCACACGTACACGGACTCGAGATCGGCAGACCGCTGACCGCTGCTCAGAACGAGACCCACCGTGCGAGGCTCAAGGCGATGGGTACGTAGGCGCAGCCGCATGCCGAAGGCGGATTGATGAAGATCGCCTCGTCGTCGTCCACGAAGAAGAGCACGAGCTCGGTGGCAGCGGCGGCGCTCGTCGCGAGCGCTTCGGCTGTGCCGACGTCGGCGCTCCTCGTGACGGGTGCGGCGTTGCAGGTGGCCCCGAACATCCTCTCCATCGCGCACCGGGACCGACTCGTTGGCGGCGCGCTCTACGCGCCGCTTTCCCGCGTGGGAACGGGCCACCCTCCTGCGCCGCACCTTCGGTGTGGACGTCACGCGCTGCACCGGGTGCGCAGGGCGCATGACGGTGCGCGCGGTCGTGACGGCCCCCGCGTCCATCGACCGCCTCCTCGCCGCTCAGCGGAATCTCGGCCTGCCACCCCCGCGCTCTCCAGCCTCTCGCCACTCCCTTCTCCGCCATGGGCGGCTAACTTGGGCTACTCTCTCGACGCCGACGAAGCCGTGATCGTGGACCTGCCGCGTGGGCGGCGTGTAGTCGACGGTGAACGGCGGCGACGCGCCGTCGGCGGCCTGCTTCACGCCGGGCATGATCGGCATGTGGCAGCTCACGCAGTTGCCGGTGCCGCCGCCGCGCTGGTACTCGCGATACTCGTCGAACGTGGTCTGGAGGACGAGGTCGACGCCCTTCACGATCTTGCCGTCGTTGGTGCGGTCGAGATTCACGTTGTGGCACGTGGCGCACAGCTTCTCGGGCGTGTCGTAGAGCGGGCTCTTGCTGCTGCGGTGGTAGGAGTTGCCGACGGGCCCATCGAGCCGGGCGAAGTAGCGCTCCCCCTTCACGAGCTCGTCCTGGTAAGCCTTCGCGCTGCCGCCGCCGCCCGGCACCACCGGCTCGTTGAGCTGATGGCACGCCACGCACTCGATGCCCTCGAGCGCGCGCGGGCTGCGGAGCGGCAGCAGGTCTCCTTCGGTGACGGCGGCGATCGCGGGCCCGTGGCAGTTGATGCACATGCGCCGCGGGTCGGGCGAGGCCGACCCGGCGAGCGAGTGCCGCATGTCGAGGTTGTTCTGCACGATGGTGAGCGGGCTGGTGAGCGCGTGCGCGTGCATCGAGTCCGCCCAGGTCGCGTAGATCGCCTTGTGGCACTCCTTGCACTCCTGCGAGGGCTTGAAGGCCGCCAGCGGCCCGTCCTCCGCGAGCGCCGTGGGCATCACCTTGTGATGAAGGTCGAATGCGCCGAGCACGTGCACGAAGAGCGCGAAGAGGAAGACGAACGCCAGCGGCACGTGGACGACGCGCCAGAACTGGAGGCTCTTCGTGAAGCCCTGCTGCGCGGCGGGACGCGCGAGCGCACGGCGCCGGCTCGCGGCGATCTGGACGATCTCGTCCATCAGCGCGCGATCTTCAGGCGAGAGCGTAGCCACCATCGGGTGGAGCTCGTGGAGCGGGACGTCGCGCGCGAGCAACGCGTCCTTCACGCGCGCGAGCTCCGGCGAGCGGCCAGCGGTGAGCTTCTCGATCTCGAGCGCCTGCTCCTCGGCCCGCTTCAGCGCGTCAGCCTTCGAGTAGTTGAGCGTCTCCTTGGCCGCCACGATCACGTAGCGAGGCGCCAGAAGATGCCCGAGCCGGCGATGACCGAGAAGAGCAGGAAGAGCAACTTGCCGCTCGTGAGCGAGGCGCTGAGCAGGCCCGAGCCGGCGTGGAGCACCGCGGCGAGGACCGCGAGCAGACCGAAGTACACGTGGGCCCAGAGCCACGTCATCATCGTCGCGCCGGTGACGTTGCGCCGCTTCCGCGCCGAGTACCACATCGTCAGGATGACGAAGAACAGCGAGAGCAGCCCCATCAGGATGCCGGTCGCCGTGTAGCCGCGCAGGTTCGGGCCGAAGCGCAGGTCGTTGACCGACGACATGAAGCCGGTCGCGAAGACGAGCGAGAGCAACGTGAGGATCAGCGCGATCGAGCCGCCGAGGACGGCCCACGGCCACTGGCGCTCGAAGAAGACGACGGGGCGTTCCAGACGAGGCTTGTTCACGCGACGCTCAACGGCCGTGCTGCGGGAAGGTCATGTTCTGCGTCTCGAGCGACTTCATAGGATCGATGCGGAACATCGCGCCCACCGGGCACGCGGTGACGCAAGCGTAGTCGGGATAGCCGGCGCAGAGGTCGCACTTCACGGCGATTCGCGCGGTGCCGGGCTTTAGCTCGTCGAGCGCCTTGCGCCGTGCCTTGAGGCCGAGCACGCCGAGGAGCTGCACCAGGAAGCTCTCCTGCGGCGGCGAGACGGCGTGCATGCGGATGTTGCCGTACGGCCAGCGCTCGGCGCACGCGCCGCAGCCGATGCAGTTGTCCTCGACGATGGTGATCTCGCCGCTCGGGAGCCGCACGATCCCGTTCACGCTGCACTGGAGACAGACGGGATCCTCGCAATGGCGGCAGGCCGTCGGGAAGAGGAAGGTGTCGACCTGGAGGCCCTGGAGGTCGAGGCGGCTGTACTTGTGGCGGCGCCCGCAGGCGTCGACGCAGTTCTTGCAGTTTACACACTTCGTCTGATCGACGACGAGCACCTCGTTGCCGGAGGCGAGGCCCTTCTCGACGAGGACCTCCGCCGACATCGCCAGCGCCGTGCCGGGCTTGCGGCCGCCCGCGGCGGGCGCGGGCATGAAGGTGTTGTCGCGCGCGACGCGCTCGGCGGTCTGCGCGCCCCCCTCGAGGACCTGGCGCGCCTGCGGGTAACGGCCGAGGATCTGGAAGAGGTGGGCGCCGGGGATGCGGATCAGCTCCGAGCGCGTGGTGGCGCTCACCGATAACGGCGACTGCTTCTCGCCCATCAGGAGGCCGGTGAGCCCGAACAGATCACCCTCGCGAAAGTAGACGAGCGCGCGGTCGGCCTGACCTGGCACCTTGCGGCTCACGCGCAGGAAGCCGGTCTTCACGACGTACGCGTCGGTGGGCTGTGCGCCTTCGCGCAGGATGGTCTCGCCGCTCTTCATCGTGCGCAGCTCCGCCTTGTCGAGCAGCTCGGTGATGGCCTGCTCGGGCAGCGCGCTGAGCACGGTGGGCGTGCGCGCGTAGGTCCAGAGCGCGCGGCG
>JAYTBL010000692.1:0-3414 GCA_043736975.1 Polyangiaceae bacterium | reverse complement strand
TTCGCATCGGCGCTCCGCCGCGATGAACAACGCGACCTCCAAGCACTATGACGTGGTCGTGCTCGGCGGCGGCGTGGGCGCGCTGGCCGCGGCCGCGCTCCTCGCGCGTCGCTCGTGGCGCGTGCTCGTCCTCGGCCATGGCTGGCGCAAGCCCACCTATGCGTACGACAACCTGGTGCTGTCACGGCGGCCGTTCACGTTCCTGTCGGCGTCCTCGCCGGCGTGGGGCCGCGTGCTCGTCGAGCTCGCGCAGTCGCAGACCTTCCGGCGGCGGCTCTCTTCGCTCGATCCCATGCTCCAGGTCCTGGGTCCCGAAGGGCGGCTCGATCTGCCGCCCGACACGGCGCTCTTCGCGCGCGAGATCGATCGCGAGTTCCCCGCTGTGCGCCGCGTGGTCGACGATCTCTACGCCGAGCTCGCCCGCACCAACGCCGCGGCCGACGCCGCCTTCGAGCGCGACGCGGTCTGGCCGCCCGGCGGCTTCTGGGAGCGGCGCGAGACCGCGCGCGTGGTCGCCACGCTGCCCTACCTCGACGGCACCAGCGATCTCCTCGCCGAGCTGCCGCGCGATCATCCGTTCCGCGACGTCGTCACCACGCCCGCGCGCTTCGCCAGCGATCTCGCGGAGGACGTGCCGTCGTTCGCGCTCGCGCGTCTGCACGGCGCCTGGACGCGCGGGGTGAATCGTCTCGCCGGCGGCGAGGACGAGCTGGTCGAGTTCCTCCTCGAGCGCGTGCGCGCCCACGGCGGCGACACGCGGCTCGCCGATCGCGCGTCGGAGCTCGTACACAAGGGCGGCAAGGTGCGCGGCCTCCGCATCGACGGCGACGAGATGCCGGTGGGCGTCACGTTCGTCGTCTCCGATCTGCCCGCGGCGAACGTGCTCGATCTCGCGCGTGACTTCGTCGATCCGCGCAGCGCTCAGGCGCCGAGCCTGGTGGTGGGGGAGAGGCGCTTCGTGGTGTCGCTGGTGGTGCGTCCGGAGGGCGTGCCGCGGCCGCTCGCGGTCGAGTCGTTCCTGCTCCCCAAGAAGGGGAGCGCTGTCCATCTCCAGCAGGCGCCCGGCGCGGCGCCCGGCACCGTCCTCCTCGTCGCGGAGACCATCCTCCCCGAAGGCACGCCGCTCACGCGCATGCGTGAGGACGTGCTCGCCACCGTGTTCGAGTTCCTGCCGTTTCTGGAGCGCCACCTGCTGGTCTGCGACTCCCCGCACGACGGGCGTCCGCTGTGGGACTTCCGCAAGTCGACGCCCGGAGATCAGCGGATCGGCCCCGCCTCGTGGGGCCTGCGCGCCCAGGTAGTCGATCGCGCGCGCCTCCGCGCGACCGGCGGCTCGCTCGAGCCCGAGCCGATGATCCCGCGCTTCGTCGTCACGCCGTCTCAGCTGCACGGCCTGGCGGGCGAGCCGATCCGCACCGCGCTGGGGAACGTGTTCGTCACCGGCCGCAGCACGCTGCCCTCGCTCGGTCAGGAGGGTGAGCTGCTCGCCGCGTGGGGCGTCGCGCGCGTGATCACGCGCACCGATCGCCGCAAGGAGAAGATGCTGCGCGAGATGTGGAGCAAGGTGGAGCTGTCATGAGGAGCGCCCTCCGTACGATCTTCGTCGCCGCGCTCGTCACCCCGGCGTGCACCTCCGGGGCCCGGCAGGAGGCGGCTCAGGTCGCGGAGGCCATGGACCGCTTCCGCAAGGCGGACAACGCCAGCAAGCCGGCGATGGTCGGGACCCTCCGCGCCGTCAAATGCAGCGCCACCGACGTCTGCCAGGCGCGCGACGCGTGCCTCGCGTCGGCCGAGGCCACCGCCCGATCGCTGCGGCTCAAGAGCGAGATCGAGCAGGCGATCGCGGCGATCGACGCCGGGACGCTCGCCAAGGACTCGCCCCAGGCCCAGGGCCTCGCCCTCAAGCTCGACGAGACGAGCACCCTCCTCGACGAGGGGTTCGCCGCGCTCCCCGCCTGCGACGACCAGATCATGGCGCTGAAGCGGAAATACGCCTTCTAGAGCGAACCTTTCCGGCCTCGCGGGTCCGTGGTAAGCCCGCGCCAAGGAAATCTGAATGTTCGACGCTATCGCGAAGGGCTTCCGCCAGGCCAAGAACCGACTCGCTGGGCTCACCGAGCTCACCGAGAGCAACATCGATACGGCGCTGCGTGAGGTTCGCCTGAGCCTCCTCGAGGCGGACGTCGAGCTCGGCGTCGTCAAGACGTTCCTGGCGCGCGTGAAGGACAAGGCCCTCGGCGAGGTCGTCCGGATCAAGGCGAAGGGCAAGGGGGGCGAGGCGCTGAAGGTCTCGGCGGCCGATCAGTTCGTCAAGATCTGCCACGACGAGCTGGTCGACTTCATGACCGCGCCGAGTGACAGCCCCGCGATCACGTTCGCCGAGAAGGGCGCGGGCCCCACCGGCATCATGATGGTCGGCCTCCAGGGCTCGGGCAAGACCACCACCACCGCCAAGCTCGCGCGCTTCCTCCAGAAGGACAACCACAAGCCGCTGCTGGTCGCCGCCGACATGCAGCGCCCGGCCGCCGTCGAGCAGCTCCAGGTGCTCGGCAAGCAGGTCGACGTCCCGGTCTTCAGCATCCCCGGCGAGTCGCCGGTGACGATCTGCGAGCGCGCCGAGGCCGAGGCCAAGCGCCTCGGCTGCGACGTCATCATCTACGACACCGCCGGGCGCCTCGCCATCGACGAGAAGCTGATGCAGGAGCTCGCCGACATCAAGGCGAAGACCGAGCCGGAGAACATCTTCCTCGTCGTCGACGCGATGATCGGTCAGGACGCGGTCAAGGTCTCGCGCGGCTTCCACGATACGCTCGGTCTCACCGGCGTCGTGCTCACGAAGCTCGACGGCGACGCCCGCGGCGGCGCCGCGCTCAGCGTCAAGGAGGTCACGGGCGCGGCGGTGCGCTTCGCCGGCGTCGGCGAAGGAATCGACAAGCTCGAGGAGTTCCGCCCCGAGGGCATGGCGAGCCGCGTGCTCGGCATGGGCGACGTCGTCGGCTTGATTCAAGACTTCGAGGAAGTCGTCGATCAGAAGCAGGCGGAAAAAGACGCCATGCGGATGATGCAGGGCGAGTTCACGCTCGACGACTTCCTGAATCAAATCCGCATGATTCAGAAGATGGGCTCCGTGCGTGATCTCATCGACAAGATCCCGGGCCTGTCCAGCATGTTGCCGCCCGGCGCTGCCGCACAGGTGAACGACAGCGAGCTGACCGACGCCGAGACGATCATTTTATCGATGACCAAGTTCGAGCGGCAAGATCCGCAGAGCTTGATCCGCGAGCCATCGCGCGTGAAGCGCATCGCCGTCGGCTCGGGCCGCACCGAGCAGTCGGTGGGCGAGCTGGTGCAGAAGTTCCTCTACATGCGCCAAATGATGGGCAGCATGGGCGGAATGGGCGGCGGTGGCGGCGG